>JAGCXZ010000109.1 GCA_017961065.1 Lachnospiraceae bacterium | reverse complement strand
TTACGTCTACATGATCGTGTTGGAATTCGGCGAGCAGAAAGAAGCTGACCACATGACGAATGTGGTGGGTGCCGGTGTGCGTTCGCAGACCCACAACCGGGCGATCAAAGACATCATCAAGAACTATTTTTCCTGCGTCAGCGGTTCCCCGATGGCAAACCGCATGATCCTGCTCGTGCCGGCGCAGAATCCTTCCGTGGATTACGCGGAACGTATCAAGATCATCGAGAACTGCCGCAGCATGATCAGAAAGCTGAGCGAACGTGTGGATGTGAAATTCCGCGCGGGCATCGGATCCGTACATAAGCTCGGCGAGTGCGCGGAATCCTATAAGGAAGCGCAGAGGGCTTTAAGAAACACGCACGGGACCGTCGGACATATCAGCGATCTGGCGATCACGGTGACATACGAGGAGGATTATCCCGTTGAAACGGAGCGGGAGATCTTCGAAAAGACCGAAAAGGGCGACGAGAACGGCGCAGCCAACGCGGCGGAGCACTTCTTTGAGTGGATGTGTGCCAATTACGGGGATCATATTACGGATATCAAGTTAAAATCACTCGAATTCGTTCTGTGGTCGGAACATCTGGCTTACGAAGAGGGCGGCATGAAGTACCGCTTCCTCTCGAGACAGGACTATCTGCCGGATATCATGGCGATGCAGACGCTCGATGAGATCAAGACATGGTTTCTTGGCAAGACCGCAGCCGCGGCCAGGGATGTGCGTGAAAATAAACGCAAGCAGAGTTCCTCTTCGGTGGAACTTGCCAAATCCTATATTTTGGAGAATTACCGGAAAGATATCTCGCTGGACGACGTTTCCCGCGAGGTGGACATCAGCCCGTATTATTTCAGCAAACTGTTTAAGGAAGAAACCGGTGAGAACTTTATCGAGTACGTGACAAACATCCGGATCGAAAAGGCCAAACAGCTGCTGAACTCTTCCAGACTCTCCATGAAAGAGATCTGTGCGCAGGTCGGATACGCGGATCCGAATTACTTCAGCAGGATCTTTAAGAAGACCGTGGGTGTCACACCGACAGAATATAAGGAAGGAAAAGCATAGAGGAGTACCTGTATGAAAAAGAAACCCGGAAACATCATCTGCCTCTGTCTGCTGCTGTCTGCCATGCTTTTTGCCGCATCCTGCGGCAGTACGGATTCAGATGCGCAGGAAGCGACCGAGAGCGAAACGGACAGGATCGAGATCGGCATGAGCTTTGATTCCTTCGTGATCGAAAGATGGCAGCGGGAACGCGATGTGTTCATGGCGACGGCAAGAGAGCTTGGCGCCGATGTGAACGTGCAGGCCGCGAACGGCGAGGTGGACGAACAGATCGCCCAGATCGAGTATTTCATAGAAAAGGAAGTGGACCTGATCGTGGTAGTCCCGATCGATGCCTATAAGATCCAGGGCGCCATCGGCAAGGCCAAACGTGCCGGGATACCGGTCGTGTGCTATGACAGAGTGGTCAGGAGCGCCAATACGGACCTGTTCATTTCTTTTGATAATGAAGCCGTGGGACGCCTGATGGCACAGGAACTGTTTCAGGCTGCCGGCAGGGATGCGGATGTGATCATGATCTGCGGACCCGAATCGGACTACAACACGGACATGGTGGAAGCCGGATTCGAGCGGATCATGGAAAACTACCGCGGGAAGGTGATTGGAAGCTGCCGGTGCGAAAACTGGCGCGGCGAGATCGCCTATGATTACGTCAGTGAGAATATCGACCTGGTCAGACAGGCTGATCTGATCATGTGCGGGAATGATTCCCTGGCCGGGGAAGTGATCCGCGCGCTTTCCGAAAGACGACTTGCCGGACAGATCCCGGTCTGCGGACAGGATGCCGAACTGGAGGCCTGCCAGCGGATCGTGGAGGGGACACAGCTGATGACCGTCTATAAGCCTGTGGAAAAACTGGCCAAAACAGCGGCCGAGTACTCGGTCATGCTGGCAAAGGGAGAGAAGCCGCAGTTCGAGCACACTTACTATGACGGTGCCTATGATATCCCTTATGTAGCTCTTGAGCCGGTCTGCGTGACGAAGGACAATCTCGATGAGGCTATCATCAGCAGCGGATTCCATCTGCGCGAGGATGTGTATCTGGGCGAGTAGCACATTTTCCGGAGGCTGATGGCAAAAAAATGCTACCCGTGTCCGCAAGACGGATCCGGCCGTATAAAAAATTCAAGATTTTGACAAGTTAATCCTATTTGCGCCGTGATATAGTTTTTATCGTAGTGGGGATCCACTAATAATTTTCTAGGGAGGAAAAGAAATGAAAAGAAAATTACTTGGCGCATTACTTAGTGTAGCTATCGTATCTTCTCTTCTGGCTGGTTGCGGCGCAGCTGCAGAGGCTCCGGCAGAAGCAGCTCCGGTAGCAGAGGCTCCGGCTGAGGAAGCAGCTCCGGCTGAAGAAGCAGCTCCGGCTGAGGAAGCAGCTCCGGCAGCAGAAGCAACAGGCACAAAAGTTGGTGTTGCAATGCCTACAAAGGATCTGCAGAGATGGAATCAGGATGGTTCCAACATGGAAGAGCAGCTTAAGGCAGCTGGTTACGAAGTTGACCTTCAGTTCGCTAACAACGATGTACAGCAGCAGGTATC
>JAGCXZ010000108.1 GCA_017961065.1 Lachnospiraceae bacterium | reverse complement strand
CCATTGCGGATATACGGCACCCGACGCCAAGGTGCTTGCGGTGGACGATAACGCTGCCAACTTAAGCATCGTCAGACAGTTCCTCAAGGAAACCGGTATTCAGCTGGATTGCTGCATGAACGGAGATGAGGCACTGAAGCGCTGCACGCAGGTTACTTACGATCTGATCCTGCTCGATCATATGATGCCGGACCCTGACGGGATCGAGACGCTCTCGGGGATCCGAAGCAGCGATACATCCCTAAACCGCGACACGAAGGCGGTCGTGCTGACGGCCAACGCGGTCGGCGGCAGCAGGCAGCAATACCTGGATGCCGGCTTTATCGACTATCTGACCAAGCCGATCGATTCCGCGCTTTTGGAGGAGACGGTCAGGAAATACCTTCCGGCAGAAAAGGTCCTGGAGAAGCAGGAGAGCGTGGCAAAGCCGGAATACGGATCCGAGGAGGCAAACCGGATCGCTTCGTGTTTTACGGATATTCCGGGGTTTGATTTTGACACTGCGATCTCTTACTGCGGGGACAGCGATGTGGTTGTGCTCGTTTGTGAGGAGATCATAAAAGACGAGCCGGAACGCAGCCGCCTGCTGCAGGAGGCCATGCGGGATGAAGACTATGAGAAATACCGGATCCACGCGCATGCGATCAAGAGCAACATGGCAACGATCGGGGTTGCGGATCTGGAGAAACGCGCCAAAGACCATGAGTTTGCGGGGCGGGATAAAAATGAGACATTCATTCGGGAAGACGGAGAAGCCTTTGTGGCTGCCTATAAAGAACTGTGTAACAAACTGCAGGAAGCACTTAAAAAAGCGGCCGGTGAATGATCACCGACCGCTTCTTCTATCGTTATGTCCGTTGTAGTATTCTTTTTTCTCGGCATACATCTGGGCTTCCGCCTGCTGTTTGACCGGGCTTAAGTCCGCGGCTCCGTTCTTACAGTAGACCGCGCCGATCGAAACGGATCTGTTCTTTCTTTCCACATATTTGCGCAGCTGTTCCACTTCATTGTAGAAGACGGATTCATTGTCCGCATAATCATATACGACAAATTCGTCGCCGCCCATGCGGTAGACATTCTGTGCGCCGAACACGATGGTAAGCGCGTCGGCGACATCTATGATCAGGGAATCACCCATGTCATGTCCGAATGTATCATTCGTAGCTTTGAGTCCGTTGATGTCACACATGATATAGCCGAAGGGCTTTTCGTGATCCCGTTCGTTGGCCTCGAATTCATCGAGCGCACGGCGGTTCCTGACGCCCGTCATCTCATCGCTGTAGCTGTTGCGCAGCAGCGTGTTCTGCTCATCGCGCTGTGAAACGATCTGCGCGAGGACATAGGAGAGCAGCTTCGTGACCTCGGATACATCTTCGATGATGGAAACCGGCGGATTGTCGACGCCGTAGAACCCCACATATTTGCCGTCGATCACAAGCGGCCCGGTCACAATGGAGCGGATGCCCTGCGACTTCAGGAGCTGATACATCTTTTCGCTGACCGGACGGTATTTTTCCAGATCTTCTATTACGATCAGATGGGATTTCTTGTATTCGCCATACCATACCTCGATCACGCCGTCATAAGGAACCTCCTGCAGATTGGCGATCTCCGGATGAATGCCGGGTGCACACCATTCGTAGGTGTTGGCAAAGGTGCCGTCCAGCTGATCCTCGAAAATGTAGGCTCTGTCGGCATGCAGCTGTGTGCACATGTTCTCCAGGACCGCGTTGATCTTGGTATCCGCGTTCTGTGCGCTCATCGCGTGCTGCAGGACTTTGTTGATCAGCCTGTCACGCTCGATCAAAGTACGGTCATCGGTCCACCAGCGGAGAACCTGCCATACCATGGCCAGCAGGAAAGCGATCAGGCCGTAACGCAGGCAGTGACCATAGCCGCCGGACATCTCCCTGCCGCCAAAGAACAGGTTGAGTATGATGTCAAGGACAGCCGCGAACATGAAGCAGCCTGCGCCGATATAGAACAGACTCAGGTTCGAGAGGATCTTGTTCTTCCTGCAGTAGTGTCCGTTGTCGATCAGAATGATGAGCATCAGCAGCAGTGTGCCGCCGTAAGAGGAATACATGATGGCGGAAAGCTCATGCATGTCGATCCCGAACACATAGCGGATGAACACCATGCTGGAAAGACAGAGTGTCGGCCACCAGAACGCCAGCTGTACATAGACGGAACGCTTCTTCTGCGTCAGCGAAATGATGAACAGCGTAAGCGGGAATACCGCCAGATGCAGCAGTGTATAGTCAAGCACGCGGCATGCATAAACGCAGCCGGTAAGTAACTGCGGCAGATCGGAATCGATCAGGCACCAGAGACCGACCAGGATCAGGCCGTTCCCGAGGGATGCCAGATGATAGGGGATCGCGTGCTTTCTCGGGATCAGGAAATGAATGATCAGCATCAGGATCCCGAAGAACATAACCAATATGGAAAAAAGAGCCGGGGCAATGGTTTCGCGCACGATGATCTGTTCGAACGCAATCGGCTCCGAAAGGAGCAGTCTGGTAAAACGGCCGCCCGTATGATCCGAAAAGACGGAAGATAAAACGATCGTAACGGGTTTGCCGGCATCCGCTTCCGACAGGCCGACGCTGTGATAGGTGATACCGCAGCCGACCCCGGTCAGATTCTCTTTCGATTCAAACCGGTAAACCTCTTTGGAGCCGACCAGGACTTCCATGTTGGCGTTGATGCTGACCATACAAAGGGCAGCCCGCTCGGGGATCGGATCGGGGAGGTTTTTGTGCAGCGAAATGCTGTCCCCGTACTGATACGCATTGAGACTGATGATATCGACCGGCTCGCCGGAATCGTCTTCCCAGCCGTCGGTAAAATCAACGGCGTTGTTGAGCTGGTCTTCCAGGATAAATTGTTGCAGGTCCGTTCCGAATCCGACATAAACGATCAGAACGATCAGGGCGGTGCCCAGGATGATCAGATACGGAAGGATGAATTTATCGAGCTTTCTTTTCATGCTCCCACTATAACCTACAGGCCTGATATTTGCAAAAACACGCCTCTTTCCACTTTTTTGAAAAAAGGGTTTGACAAAGAGGAGACGGACGTGTATTATTGTATTAAGCGCTTAATACAGTAATACAAAATCAATCGAAAGGAAGGCGAAACGCATGTCATGGAAACTGGATTCTGACAGACCGATCTACACACAGCTTCTGGAGATCCTGCAGATCAATATCGTTTCCGGCCACTACCCGCCCGGTTCGAAACTGAAGAGCGTGCGTGAACTTGCAATGGACGCGGGAGTCAATCCCAACACGATGCAGCGCGCATTCGCGGAACTGGAACAGCAGGGACTGATCCGTACGGAACGTACGGCCGGAAGATTTGTGACGGAGGATACGGAAATGGTCGGTAAGACACGTGAGACGATCGCCGGCGCGCAGCTGGATCTGTTTCTGGAGAAAATGGAACAGCTCGGCTTCGGCAGACAGGAGATCGTTGAATTTGTAAGTACAAGGGCGCTGGCACAGGCCGGGCGCAGGAACAGTGCATCCGCAGGTTCTGATACAAACGGCGGTGCACAGGCATAGAGGAGGAGAGAGATGGCTGAATTACTTAAGACAGAGCATCTGGTGAAAACATATGAGAAGAACGCCAGACCGGCTCTGAACGATGTTACGCTTGCGATCCCGGAAGGACGGATCGTAGGACTTCTGGGACCGAACGGAAGCGGCAAGACCACGCTGATCAAACTGATCAACGGTCTGCTCACACCGACATCCGGTTCCGTTACGATCAACGGTTACGCGCCGGGACCCGAGACCAAAGCGGTGGTGTCCTATCTGCCGGACCGGTTCTGCCTGCCGCAGGATAAGACGATCGAAGAACTGATCAACTATTACTTTGATTTTTATGCTGATTTCGATACAGAGAGAGCAAACGACATGCTTTCGCGCCTGCAGATCGATCCGCACAGCAGGGTCAAGACGCTCTCAAAGGGAACGCAGGAGAAGCTGCAGCTTGTTCTGGTCATGAGCCGGAGAGCGAGGCTGTATATTCTGGACGAGCCGATCGCGGGAGTGGATCCCGCCGCGAGAGATTATATCCTCAAGACGATCATCAGCAACTACCAGGAGGATGCTTCGATCCTGCTGTCCACGCATCTGATCTCCGATGTGGAACCGATCCTGGATGATGTGATCTTCATCAGGAACGGCAGGCTGGTGCTTTGTTCCTCTGTTGAGGAATTGCGTGAGGAACAGGGGAAATCCCTTGATACCTATTTCAGGGAGGTGTTTGCATGTTAGGAAATCTGATGAAATACGAATGGAAATATATCTGGAAGAAGTTTTTGCTTTTCTGCGGACTTCTGGTTCTGGCAACGATCATCGGCATAGCTTCGAGCAGAGAGTTCTTAAAGCTTGAAGGGATCAATAATGTGGCGCATGCCATGTTCAGCATGCTCGGCTTCCTGCTTTATTATGCGCTCTATATCGGAGCGACGCTCGGTTTTACCCTGATCGTTGCGATCCGGTTCTATAAGGCGGTTTACGGTACGCAGGGGTATCTGACGCATACGCTTCCCGTAACGCCCAGACAGATCTATCTGGCGCACCTGATCGTCTACGGGATCTGCATGTCGCTGATCTCCGTGATGACGCAGCTCAGTATTCAGTTGGTCTCCGGAACGATGTTTGACGGGATCTTCCAGGCCACCGGGATGGGCGGAGCCATGAGTTACAGCTCGGGTGCGGAGTTCTTCGGGGATCTTTACGGAATGAGCCCCTTTGCGGCAAGTCTGATGACGACACTCTGTATGGTCATCGGCTCGTTCAGTTCGCTGCTCACGATCTATGCGTCGGTTGTGCTGGGCCAGTACTGGAAGAAGCACAAAGTTTGGGGCGCCGTAGTCAACTATATCCTTATTCAGGTCGTGACGGCGATCGTTTCGGTTGTGGTTTATCTTCCGTACTTTATCCGCTCGATCATGACGATGGAGTCCGGCGATCCCGCCAATCTGCTGGGAGGCGGATTCTGGGGGATCACGCTTGCGATCACGATCGTAATCGGTATCGCGACATTCCTGATCATGGATCACGGTATGACAAAGCGCCTGAACCTGGAGTGATCCATCATACACGGTTTACCGGAAAGAAATGCTGTCAACAAGCGGATAATTATATGCGGAGCCTGCTTTTTTGAGCAGGCTCCTTTATTGTCCGGTCGCAGCGTATGGCGCGCAACCCCGCTTCCCAACGGCGTTTATGAATAAATGTTTTTCAAATGACAGCCGGCATAGTATACTGAAAGAAACGGGCGATACGCCCTTAAAGGAAGAATTATGGAAAAGAGAATTGAGGCTTGTAAAGTTTACATAACTCTGGGAGAGCGGCTGGACTATGAGCTTTCGGTCGCGGCGGAAGAGGAGATCAAAGCCTTTTGCATGCAAATGCCGGGCGCCGATGCCGATGCGCCTTTTAAGGCCGTGCGGGCGATCGAACTTGACGCGGATGCGCTTTCTTATATATCATCTGCCGGCATCCGTCTTCTGCTGAAGCTGAAGAAGCGGATCAAAGATATGCAGGTCATTCATGTTGCCGACAATATCTATGAAACGATCAGCATCACCGGCATGGAAGAACTCCTCGGCCTGCAGCGTAGATCCGGCGCCGCCGCGGCTGCGGGGGAAGGAACGCAGACCGCCGGAGCGCAGAAGAGAGCAGCGCAGGAAGGCACTGCAGGATCGCAGACCGCAGCAGACGGAACACCGAAGGCAGCAGGAGCCGAACGCCCCGCCCTTGACCGGAGCGCCTGGCAGGACACTGCTGCAGACATTGCGCTTACGGGAATCAACAGCACAACCGCAAAGGGTGATTTTTACGCGGTAACGGAACTCTTTGAACAGCAGGTCGCCCTTCATGAGAACGATACGGCCGTTGTCTCGGCAAAGGGCTCCTATACCTACGGGGAACTCAACAAAGCCGCCAACCGGATCGCAAACACGCTGCTCTATATGGGCATACGCCCGGATGATGTCGTATGTATCCTTTTGGAGCGCGGCATCGAGATCTATGCGGCAACGCTCGGCGTTTTAAAAGCGGGTGCGGCTTATACGATCGCCAATCCCAAATACCCGGACGAACGCATCGAATATATCTACCGCGATGCGGGGTGCAGATACATCATTTCCTCAAAGGATATGGTCTATGAAAGACTCGAACTCTTTGTGGACAGGCTGCAGAAGCGCCCGCTCTTCTTTGAGCATCTGCAGAGCTGGCCGAAGGATACGGATCCGAAGGTTACGATCCGTCCGGAAGATCTCTGCTATCTGATCTATACCTCCGGCTAGACCGGCAAGCCCAAGGGCGTTATGATCGAGCACGGCAACTTAAGTAACTTTTTGCTGGATTCACCCGTGAACCGGGAGTTTAGCGGCTATGCGAAGCAGAGCAGCTGCTGTCTTGACATGGCGCAGATGACGTTTGATTTTTCCTTCATGGAACATTACATCCCGCTGGTATCGGGCGCAAAGGTGGCATTCGCGCTCTACGAGGAGGTCGCGAACCCGTCCCGCATGATCGACTTCATGAACGAGCATGGAGTGGATGGAGCCTGCTTTACGCCGAGTTATCTTACGGGACTCATGAAGCTGCCAAAGAGTGAAGAGGCGATCAGAAGACTCAAAGTCATTGATTTTGGTGCGGAAGCATTCCCCGGAACGCTCTATACGCGCATCAGGGAATGGAATCCGGATGTCTGCATCATGAACGGATACGGACCGACGGAGGCCACGATCAGCTGTACCATGAAGATCGTACAGAGCCCGGAAAACGTTACGATCGGTATCCCCAATGCCAATGTTTATGTGTTTGTGATCAATGAGAACGGGCAGGAGGTTGCAGACGGCGAGATGGGCGAGCTCCTGATCTGCGGACAGGGGATCCGCCGAGGTTATGTAAACCTACCGGACAAGACAGCCGAATCTTTTATCAGCTATCACGGCATGCGCGCCTATAAGAGCGGAGATTTGGTCCGGATCACGCCGGATCATGAGATCGAGTACCTGGGGCGTAAGGATAACCAGGTTAAGATCAGGGGCCTTCGGATCGAACTGGGCGAGGTGGAGTCGGTGTTTGAGCAGATGCCGGGGATCGACCTGTGCGTGGCATCCTCGATCAAAGACCGCTACCTGTGCCTGTATTATACATCATCAAGCGGGCTTACCGAGGAACAGGTCAGAGCGTATGCGGGAGAGCATCTGGCGCACTACATGATCCCGGATATCTATGTTATGTTAACCGAAATGCCGCTGACGGCCAATCACAAGATCGACAGAAAGGCGCTCCCGGAACCCGTTGTGGAAGAAAAGGCCGTGATCGGCGCGCAGACGGAAACGCAGCAGGAACTGCTCGATCTGCTTTCCTCCGTCATGACGGAAGGAAGTTACGGGATCAACACCAACCTGCTGGAGATCGGCATGTCGTCTCTGGACGTGATGCTCCTGATCTCTCTGATCGGTGAGAAGTATGAGATCGGGATCAGCATCGGGGATCTGGACGCGCATCCGACGATCCCGGAACTGGAGCAGTTTGTTAAGAAGGCGCCGAAACTGAAGAAACGTGAGAAACGCGACAGATATCCCACCGTTATCCTGCAGCTTGCCAATTATGCCGAAACGACATCAGGTTCCGGCAATCAGAATATCCCCATGCTCTACGAGCTGGACCCTTCGGTCGATGACGAGCGTCTGCGCGAAGCCGTTTATGTGACGATGGAAGCGCACCCCGGACTGCTGATGCGCCTGGAAATGGACGAGAGCGGCGTGCTCTGGCAGATCCCGCAGGACAACGCAAGGAGTTATGAGATCAAAACCACGCGGATGAGCGATGAAGAATTTGACGCTTCCGTCATGACGCTCAGCCGGCGGATCGATTCCAATGCGGACCGCCTGTACCGCTTTGAGATCATTCAGACTCCGACGCGGAAGTTCCTGTTTGCCGACTATTCCCATCTGAATTCGGACGGGGACTCGGTGGACATTATCCTCGAAGACATCATCGCGGCCTATGAAGGGAAGAAACCTGTTCCCGAGTATTTCACGATGTTTGAATACGCGGCATTCCTGTCGGATTTCTGGGACACCAAGGCAGGAAAACGCTGCATCAACATGTATATGGACATGCTGGAACTGTCGGACGGGCCCACGACGCTTCCCCCGGATCTGGCGATCGAGACGTGGGATCCGAAGCGGCTCACGGAGCCGGGTAGCGTGGATATGCAGAAGCTGAGAGGATTCTGCATGCAAAATCACGTCTCCGTGAGTACCGTGCTCGCCGGTGCGCTCGGCATTGTCCTTGCAAAGCATACCGGGAAAAAGAATATTGCCTTTTCGTTCGGTTACAACGGCAGGAGCGATTCGCGCCTGCACCGTACATACGGATTCATCGCGTCCATGCTCGAGGTTCTCTGCCGGGTCGGCGGACAGACTTCATCGCTTGCGTATCTGAACGGTTTTCAGCAGGATGTGATCAATCTGATGATGTTCCCGACGATGCCGCTTGTGGAGGTTGCGGAAAAATATCCTGCGGCAACGGATATCTGTTTCCTCTATCAGCCTGCGGAAAAACTGACCTATGAAATGGACGGGAAGAGCGTGAAGGTACGTTTCCTGCAGCAGATCATGCCGTATGAGACCATCAAGACCATCTTCCAGCCGCAGGAGGAGCAGGACGGCACCATCAACTGGGTGATCGATTACCACGGCAATCTTTACTCGGACGCATACATGCATCGGGTCGTTTCCGAACTGAACGGGGCCGTAAACGCTCTGATCACAACGGATACGATGCCTTTGCAGGGATAAGCGTTCGGTAGTATAATAATGATCGGTGTTAAGGTTTAGCAGCAGAGAGGATTTCAGATGCAGATCAGACTCGGTAAAACAGAGATCGTTGTCAACAAAGACGGCTTTGGCGCGCTCCCGATCCAGCGGATCACAACGGAAGCCGCAGTAAAGATTGTCCGCCGCGCTTATGAGGGCGGGATGGATTTCTTCGATACGGCCCGCGCCTATACGGACAGTGAGGAGAAGCTCGGGATCGCACTCCACGACGTCAGGGACCGCGTGGTGATCGCCACCAAGACCGGTGCGCTCACGGCGGATGGTTTTTGGAAGGATCTCGAAACAAGTTTACATAACTTACAAACAGACCATGTGGACATCTATCAGTTCCATAATCCGCCGTTCTGTCCGAAACCGGGCGGAGAGGACGGCCTGTACGACGCGATGCTTCAGGCAAGATCGGAAGGGAAGATCCTGCATATCGGCATCACGAACCACAGGCTTCATGTCGCAAAAGAAGCGATCGGGTCCGGACTCTATGAAACGATCCAGTTTCCGCTCTGCTATCTGGCAACGGAGAAGGATATTGAGATCGTCCGGATGGCGGAGGAAGCAGACATGGGCTTCATCGGGATGAAGAGTTTATCCGGCGGACTGATCACGAATGTCAGGGCAGCAGCTGCGTTTGCCGCGCAGTTTGACAATGTCGTTCCGATCTGGGGCATTCAGCGTGAAAACGAGCTGGATGATTTTCTTGCTTTCATAGAGGAATTCCCGGTCATGGATGATGAGATCCGCGCTTTTATCGAGCAGGAAAAGATCAGTCTGGCAGGCGATTTCTGCAGAAGCTGCGGATACTGCCTGCCCTGTCCGGCAGGGATCGACATCCCGCAGGCGGCGAGGATGTCGCAGCTGATCAGGCGTTCGCCTTCGGCGAGATTCCTGGAGGAGGAATGGCAGGAGAAGATGCGCGCGATCAACGGCTGCTTAAACTGCGGACACTGCAGGTCGAAATGCCCGTACGGCCTGGATACACCGGCACTGCTGAAGAAGAATCTCGCCGATTATGAGGCGATCTTATCGGGCAAGGTAGGGATCTGAAGCAGAAGAACATAACCCTTTTGCGTCAGAATAACAAATGATGAGACGGAGTAAAAAATGAAGATCATTCACTGTGCGGACCTGCATCTGGATTCTCCCATGCGGACACACCTGGATGCGGCCAAAAGCAAGGAACGTAAACTGGAATTGCTTGAAACATTCCGGAGAATGGTTGCGTATGCGCAGGAACAGGAAGTTTCCGCGATCCTGATCGCAGGCGATCTCTTTGACTGCAGGAATGTTTCCAAGCCGGCCATGAATGCTTTTTTAAAGCAGGTCGAAACACATCCTGATATCACATTCTATTATCTCAGGGGTAACCATGATGCTACGAGTCTTCCGCTTGCGGAGGGCCTGCCTGAGAATCTGAAACTGTTTTCCGATTCGTGGACGCGCTATGTTCTGAACGAGGACAGCGCAAAGCAGCAGATCGTGCTCCACGGCGTCGAGTTCAACGGTTCCAATGAAAATACGATCTATGACAGTCTGAATCTGCAGGTTCGTGATTTTAACATCGTGATGCTGCACGGGCAGACGACGGCCCACAACATGGGTGATCGTACCGAATACATCCAGACCAAAAAACTGGCCGACCGCGGGATCGATTACCTGGCGCTCGGTCATGTGCATTCCCACGTTTCGGAAAAGATCGACAGCCGCGGCACCTATTATTTTCCCGGATGCTTAGAGGGCAGAGGGTTTGACGAGTGCGGCGAGCACGGCTTCATTCTGCTTAATGTGAACGAGGACGCGCCGGGATATACCACCGAATTCGTGCCGTTTGCGCAGCGCCGTCTCTATACGGTCGAGACGGATGTCAGCACCTGCATGACATCGGAAGAAATGAGAGAGCGCGTCGAGCAGACGCTTGGCGGCTGCAACTATCCGGAGAACAGCCTGATCAAGATCGTTTTAAAAGGCAATATCGATGTGGCCTGCGAGAAGGATCTTTCCTATATCCTGCATCCGTTCACGGGCAGGTATTACTTTGTCAAAATAGAGGATGACACCAGAATGCAGGTGGACTTCCGCATGTATGCGTTCGATGAATCCCTGAAGGGAGAATTCATCCGGACGGTTCTTGGCTCGGACCTTTCCGATGAGGAAAAGGGCGAGGTCATTCACTATGGTCTGATGGCTTTGAGAGGAGATTTGTCATGAGACTGATCAGTCTTCATATTGATAATTTCGGTAATCTGAGTGATTACGATCTGAAATTCGACGCAAACCCCATGATGATCCTGCATGAGAACGGCTGGGGAAAGAGTACGCTCGCCGCTTTCATCAAAGTCATGTTCTACGGGTTTGCCGGCGAAACGAAAAAAACGAGCGCGGAACGCGAACGCGAGAAGTACCGTCCCTGGAAGGGCGGCACTTACGGCGGGTTGCTGCGCTATGAACTCGACGGCAAGCAGTACGAGATCGGCAAGGTGTTCGGCAGCAAGGCAAGGGAAGATTCCTGCACCTTAACGGATGTTGCAACAGGACTTGCCGTGCCCGATCATGACAACGCCTGCCTCGGGCATGAACTGTTCCTGCTGGATGAACGTTCTTTCATGCGTTCCGTTTTCATCGCGCAGAACGACGTGCGCGTGCATGAGGAAGGGCATCGTGATATCGCAGACGGCATCAGTGCCAAGATCGGGAATCTGAGTGACGCGACAGATGACGTGAACCGCTACGAGGCTGTCATGGACCGCTTGAACGACCTGCTCAACGGCATGTCGCCCAAACGCGCGACCGGCAGCATCAAGCAGATGGATGCGCATATTTCAACCCTGCAGAATACGCTCCGTCAGGAGGAGGCGTTAAAAGATGCCTCCCAGCGCCTGGAGCTGCAGCAGAACGCGGAACTGGAAAAACTGGATGAACTCAGGCAGGAACGTCTCGCGATGGGAGAGAAACTCAAGCAGAACATGCAGCGGGGCGAACTGCTCGCGCGCAGGGAAGCGTTCAAACATCTGTGGGATCAGTACGAGGAATCGAAAAAAGCCCTCGATGAAATGGAAGCAGGCTATGCAAACGGTCTGCCGGCCAAGGAAGACATCGCGGAAAAACTCGAGCTCTGGACGGAGCGCAACGCGCTGACCGCCTCGCTTGACAATAAGCAGCTGCAGCTGGATTACATGAAAAAGGATGCGGAGGCCGCCAGGGAAAAAGCGAAGGACAAGATCCGCGAACTGGACGACGAACTGGCGCGCAAGGAAGCAAAAGTGGAACGCGTCCGCAAGACGGCAATGGTATTCTTAGGCATCGCGATCATCCTGTTCGTGGCCGGTGCCACGACGGCGTTTGTACTCTCAAGACTCAACTTCGGGATCGCGATCATCGGCGGCGGAGTCCTGTCCATGATCACTGCGCTGATCATCATGCTCGTGGCCAGGGCAAAGAAGAAAAAACTCGAATACGTCGAGATCGACGAATCGCTCTATGAACAGATCCAGGGCGGAGACAATGCCGACATCTCGCAGATGAAGGCGCAGATCGCCGTGGACAGCGACCGGATCGCGATCATCGAGACGAATGTGGAAGAATTCCTGCGTTTCTACGAGATCCCCTACGAGCCGGAAAAGGCGGAGGCAGGCCTTTACGAATTGAAGCAGAAGATTTTGCTGCTTGAGACAAAGGTTGCGGATGTTGAAGGAAAGCGGGAAGAGATCAAGAAGTACGAGACCGCCAATGACATGACGGCGATCATGAACATCGATGCCGACAAGGAGGAAGCCGAGCGGGAGGAGATCGGCCGCGAGCGCGAAGAGATCGACGGCCGCATCGAAGCGACCCAGGAAGCGATCCGCATGTACGCAAGACAGCTCGATGAAAATCACGATGAGCTGCAGAACATGGAAGAGATCCGGGAAGAACTCACGGACCTGACGCAGCAGCGCGACGAGGATCTGCATAAATACGAGATGCTCACGTTCACGCGTGATTTCCTGCGGGAGGCCAAGCAGAACTTCTCCGCCAAATACAGACGCCCGCTTCTGGACGGGTTCAAAAAGTACTACGGCCGTCTGAGCGAAGAGGAAGTATCGGAGTTCCAGCTGGATGCCAATGTCCATATGACAAGACGCGCCTACGGGGAAGCCAGGGATGTGGAAAGCTACAGCAGCGGCAACCGCGACCTTGTCGATATCTGCCTGCGCATGGCGCTTGTGGATGCGATGTATCAGGACGAGAAACCGTTCGTCGTAATGGACGATCCTTTCGTCAACCTCGACAGGAAGCGCACAAAACACGCGCTTGATTTTCTGAAGGATATCGCGGAAGAGTACCAGGTGATCTATTTTACCTGTAACGAATCCAGAAGCATAAAGGAGTAGTTCATGATCAGAAATATCGTTTTTGATATCGGAGAGATCCTGATGGGATATCGGTGGACTTATGCGCTTGAAGTGAGCGGTCTGTCCGTGGAGGAAGGCAACAGGGTCGGGAAACTGATCTTTGAGAATCCGATCTGGGATGAGATGGATGCCGGCAACGTAACGCTGGCGCAGGCCAAGGAGATGTACCATAAAGCTTACCCCGAGGATGCAAAAT
>JAGCXZ010000107.1 GCA_017961065.1 Lachnospiraceae bacterium | reverse complement strand
TGCTTTCATATGTTTTTTTTATGTCTTCAGGGAATTGATACATAAGCCTCTCCATTTTCTGCCCGAAGGTATTATGGGATGATCAACTATCCGATTAACTACCTATATGATAGAGCCATTTGCAAGGAATGTAAAGGGTATCAAGGAGCAGAAAATAAGAGGGGCGCAATAAACGCCCCTCTCAGAGAGATGCCTACTTCAACTGTGCCCGGTTTTCCCTTCCGGTCTTTATCTTTGCGCCGCCGATGGAAGCTTCCGCCTTTGCGCGCGTCGGGAACAGCCTGGATTCCCTGACTCTGGTGCCGCCTTCCCTGTTGATAAAGCGGATAGTGTAGAAACCGCCGGAAAAGCTTAATACTTCGGCCTCCCGTACAAAGCTGTTTGAGACGGGCACGAATACTCGATCACCTTTATTGAACTTGCTCATATTTTCGCCTCGTGTTCTGTATGCAGTTCTTCTTCCATGCCTATCTTCCGTGTCAGACCACCCGGGCTCTTTTCGTACCGGGCCTTTGTGATGGCACCGGCTGAGAAGAACTGGTCGAGAGTTTACAACGCTATTATACACCAAAAGGAATGCAGTGGAGAATAAGGGCCTAAAAATGTTGATATGAGTTCACAAAGAATGTAGAATGTAAATACTATGAAGACGAATAAAACATTTATTACAACCATGCCGGACCAGATCGGCGCTTTCCTGCGGGCAAGCGAATGCTTTGCGGCGCTCGGAGTGAATATTACCAGAGTAAGCTATAACAAAGCGGTGGACTCCCATACGCTTTTTATCGACGCGGAGGGAACACCGGAACAGCTGCAGAAAGCAGGGGCCGAGCTCGAGCAGATCGGTTATCTGCAGACCGACAGGAACGAGAAGAGCATCGTGCTCATCGAGTTTATGCTGCGGGATGTTCCGGGCAGCGTGACACGGGTCCTTCGGCTGATCCATAATTACCGGCTGAACATTTCCTATATCAGTTCACAGGAGAACGGTTCCGGCTACCAGGCGTTTAAGATGGGACTGTTTGTGGAAGATGAAAAGGCGCTTTCCGACTTTCTCGCCGAGGCGCAGGAGATCTGTCCCGTCCGTGTACTCGATTACAATCAGTCGGAACGGGTTTTCGACAACAGCATCTTATATCAGTCCTTTGTTTCGGGGATCATGCAGGTGTCCCGACTGCCGGAGGAAAAGCGGGATCCGCTGCTGGTAAATTCCAATCTGATCATGCAGACACTCGATGAGAAGGGGCTTTCACCGTTCAAAACCTTCGAGAGCATCAGCAGGTTTGCGGAACTGCTATACCGGTACAGGGGAGACGCATTTGCTCCGAGGATCACGCGCCATGCGATCACGGACCGGACCGGGCTCATACTGATCGAGCCTCCGTGCGGAAGCAATACCGCTATCCTGCAAAGCGGGGACGACGTGCTGTTCATCGATTCCGGATATGCGCTGTATCGCGACGAAATGGTAAAACTGTTCCGGGAACTCATTCCGGGATTTGATAACGGGAAAAAACGGGTGTTTATAACCCATGCCGACGTGGATCACTGCGGTTTGCTGCCGTTGTTCGACGAGGTGCTCGCGAGCCGCAGGACGGCAGAATGCCTGGCCGCAGAGTATCGCGGGGAGAATGGGTACCGTGAGCGGAATCCGCTGCATCGTCCGTATGTAAACATCTGTAAGACACTGACAAATTACCGGCCGGCCGACCCCGACCGGATCCGTGCGGTATGGGATACCAGAGGAGAGCAGACGGAATGTCTCGAGCAGGTCGGCGTGTTTGATTTCGGCGAGCTGCATTTTGAAGTCTACGAAGGACAGGGCGGACATCTGCCGGGAGAGACGGTACTGATCGATTATGCCCATCACGTCGCATTCACCGGAGATATCTATGTGAACACTCACGGGATGACCCGGGAACAGGCAGAATATAACCGCTATGCGCCTGTTTTGATGACTTCAGTCGATACCGACCCGGCACTGTGCGCTGCGGAGCGTGCAGCGATCCTGCAGCGTTTAGGCGCGGGTGAGTGGAAGATATTCGGCGCGCATGGCAGTATGAAAGAATACCGTTTGCGGGAAGAATAAACGAAAAACTGGAAGGCTATTTTCCATTTCTACATTGACGAACTCAATATGCAGTTTTGGAATGCAAGGCTGTTTAAGAAAACAGAGGTTTAAGTTTTATGGATGATGATAAGAAACGGGAACTCTTCCTTCACCAGAAAGAAACACTGGATAAGTTCCTTTCGACCGGCGCGATCTCGCAGGCCCAGTACGACAAGAGCTATGGCATCGTTTCTCATCATAGTGCTATTTCCAACATATCAAGAAGCCTCACAAAGGTATCCTGACCATCAAGACATGTATCTGTAAGCCAGCCCTTCTCATTTCTCCATTCCTTCAATCCTCTGTAATAGAAGTTTTTCTTGGAATCTTCTATGATGAACGGGATCACATTATGCCTCAGGCACTCCTTTAGTGCGATAAGCCTTCCCACGCGTCCGTTACCATCCTGAAATGGATGGATATACTCAAACTCGGCATGAAGTGCAATTATATCCTCTACAGTCACATTTTCTTTGGCATTGTATTCTTCCAGAAGTTCTTTCATACGGGCATGCACTTCCGAAGGCTTCGCCGTATCTCTGCCTCCGACCACATTTGCCCTCTTCTTGTAATCGCCAACGGCAAACCAGCTCAAAGTGGAATCTTTCGTGTCGTGTTTTAAGATAAAATGCAAGTGTTTGACAATCTCTTCGGTAAGGACTTCCTCCGCAGTGTCGATCACATAATCAATAGCCCGGAAATGATGAACGGTCTCAAAAATATCGTCTACCGATACTCCGTCACCAACATCTATCGTGTTTGTCTCAAATATAAGACGTGTCTGGTCTTCAGACAGCCTGCTTCCTTCGATATGATTGGAATTATACGTCATCAGGACCTGCAGTTCATGGTAAAGGCCTCCGGAAAGTTTCATTTCTTTTTCTTCGCGGAGCAGCTGCAGGATCTTATTATCTGAAACTTCCCGCATTAGTACTGCCGGATCTTTTCCCAGGTAATCTGCAATCTTTTGTATGCTTCGCTTTGAAAGTTTTTCCCCCTTTGCGATCTTTGCGATCGTTCTGGTGGAAATACCAAGTCTAAGAGCCAGATCAGTCTTCCCGACGCATTTTTCTTTTAACGCATTCTCCAAGCCTTCATATGATATCATATCCGCTTACCTCACAATAATCTTTACCTATTTTATCATTATTTGTGTGAAATGTAAAGATTTCGGGCGCGCGGGCATCAAAAAAGTAAAGATTACGATTTCATAAGTTCAATAGTTCAACTGACATCCTTCTTGTTGAAATATAGACAAATTATGATATAATATGTATATATTGAACGGAGGTGACAGACTATGTTTTTACAGCAGGAAGTGATAAGACCATCAGCTGATTTAAGGAATCACTATAATGAGATTTCCAAGCTGTGCCGCGAAGAGCACGAAGTAGTCATTACTACGGTTAACGGAAGAGGGGATACAGTTTCTCTTGGATACGAAGAATACAATAGGATGAAGGCGAGGATTGAACTTTTGGAAATCCTTGCGGAAGCGGATGAAGATGTAAAGTACGGAAGAGTTGCACCGATAAAGGACACTTTTGATGACTTACGTAGTCTTCTTAAGGAGGGCGAGGCTTGAAGTACGAAGTATTAAGAACGGATATTGCTGATTCATTAATCCGGAAGATTGTTTTATATGTTGCAGAGAACTTCGGAAGTGCTGTCGCATTAGAGAAATTAGAATACTTGGAAAAATCTATCATGAATCTTGAGAACGATCCTTACATCGGCGTGGAGCCCAAGTATTCTGTATTAAGAAGACAGGGATATCTTGTATTGATTCTTGAAAAGGATCTGGTTTTTTACAAGGTTGATGAAAGCAAAAAAAAGGTTATTGTTTATGCGGTTGTTGATCAGCGGCAGGATTATTTAAGCATTATCAGGGGACTATAGTTTTGATGAAAAATACTAAGACCAACTTCCTGCTGGGGCAGTTGGATGATATAAAATTCGTGGTTGTTTATGCAAAGTACGAAGATAAATGGATCTACTGTTTCCACAAGCGCAGAAAGAGCTTTGAACATCCCGGCGGGCATGTGGAAGACGGGGAAACGCCCATGGCTGCGGCTATAAGAGAAATGTTTGAGGAGACCGGTATATCAGACTGCGACATGATCCCGCTCTGGGACTATGAGCAGATCTGGGACGATGGGATCCATAAGAATAACGGCCGCATGTTCGCGGCAATCGTACATTCTCTGGGCAGTATGCCGCCGGAGAGCGAGATGGACAGGATAGAGCTGTTTGATTCGTCGCCCGAGAATTTCACATATGACAGGGCTGAAGACGAAAGGGACCTGGACAGAGTCACGAGAATGCTGAAAGCGTTCGAAGAATAGGACAAAGTATATGGCTGAATGGGTATCGCATCTGATGGTCGCGGACAAGGTGATGGAAGCCTTGCCGTGGCTGAAAAGGCATGAGTTCTGCGTGGGCAATATTGCGCCCGACTGCAACATCCCGAACGAGGATTGGACCGCTTTTACTCC
>JAGCXZ010000106.1 GCA_017961065.1 Lachnospiraceae bacterium | reverse complement strand
ATGCGGATCGGAATGTTCTGCAGATTCGGATCGGCGGAACTGATCCTGCCGGTTGCCGTGATCGTCTGGTGGAAGGTGGAACGGATCCTGCCGTCCTCATCTATGTAAGCGCCCAGTCCCTCCGCGTAGGTGGAACGGAGCTTCGCGATCGTTCTGTAACGCAGGATATGGCTGACAAAGGGATAATCCTCAGCCAGTTTCTCCAGCACATCTGCCGCGGTGGAATATCCTGTCTTGGTCTTCTTGCCGCCCGGCAGTTTCATTTTCTCAAAAAGGATCTCCGAGAGCTGTTTGGGCGAATTGATATTAAAGGTTTCGCCGGCCTCTTCATAGATCGTGCGCTCGAGTTCCTCAAGGTCTTTCAGCAGTTCTGCCGAATAGTCCTGCAACTCCTCCCTGCGCACCAGGATTCCCTCGCACTCCATACGGAACAGGCAGACGGCGAGCGGCATCTCGATATCGGTAAACAGCTTGTACATACCGGACTCTTTGAGTTTTCCTTCCAGGATGGGCGCGCTCAGATAACATACCCTTGCAAGGTCGCAGGCGTAGTCCCTGACGTTATTCTCGTCTTCTGCGAAAGCATCGGCGATGCTCATCTTGGCAAAGCGTTCCTTATACCCCTTTATGATCTGCGACAGATGCTCTCCCGCGATATCCTCCACATCATAATCACTCTTCAGCGGATTCAGCAGGTAGGCTGCGATCGCACAGTCAAAGAGGTTTGCGCCCGCCCGGTCCATGGACAGTCCGCCGCAAAGATGCATCTGCTTTTTCAGATCAAAGGTTGCCGCCGTAAAGGAGTCCGTGCGGGAAAGGAGCGCCGAGAGTTTTTCTTTCAGATACGCTTCCGTCAAAAATCCCTGTACCGGAAGGTAGGTTGCTTTTTCATCCGAAGCGCAGATCGCAAGTCCTCTGACTGCATTCTCATCCGCAAGTGCCAGGTATGCAAAACGCGGCTGCTGCATCAGGGACACAAAGAACTGCTCCGCTTCGGTAAGATCCGTGATCATCGCGTATTCGCATTGAACCGGACTGTTATCTTTCTGATCCTCTTCAAAGCGCGTGAGGATATTCTTGAATCCGAGACGCTTTACGATCTTGTAGGCTTCCGCCGTATAAAGGGAAGAGATCTTCAGTTCTTCTTCCGTAACACTGATCGGCGCATCGGTATCGATCGTGGCGAGTTTTTTGGAAAGTTCCGCCATATCAAAGTGGTCCGTAAGCGTCGTATGCAGTGCCGGCTTTGTGATCTCATCCAGATGCTCTTTCAGGTTTTCGATCGATCCGTAAGTCTGGATCAGCGTGGTTGCCGTCTTCTCTCCGACCTTTGGAACACCCGGGATATTATCGGATGAATCGCCCATTAATGCTTTCAGTTCAATGACCTGTGCCGGCGTGATCCCGTAGCGCGTAACAACATCCTGCGCATAGTAATCTTCCACTTCCGTGCGTCCGCCTTTGGTCTTGGGAATACGGATCTTGATATGGTCTGTAGCGATCTGCAGCAGGTCCCTGTCACCGGATACCAGCGCCACATCCCTGCCGTTTGCTTCGGCACGTTTTGCGAGTGTTCCAAGAAGGTCATCCGCTTCATATCCGGCCAAGGTCACGACCTTCACCTGCATCGCATCAAGCAGTTCCCTTAAGACGGGCATCTGCTCCTTAAGCTCCGAGGGCATCGGCTTGCGCGTTCCTTTGTAAGCATCATACATCCTGTGCCTGAAAGTCGGCTCATGCAGATCAAAAGCCACAGCAAGATACTGCGGCTCCTCTTCCGTGAGGATCTTGAACATGATGTTTAAAAAACCATAGATCGCGTTGGTGTGTTCCCCCAAAGCGTTTGTAAGATCCGGTAGTCCGTAAAAAGCACGGTTCGCTATGCTGTTTCCGTCGATGAGAACTAATTTATCACGCATAATCCTACAGATAATTCAGATAGAGATACAACATTTCCAGAACAAGAAACAGTCCGGCAATGGTCAGGACCAGTCTTCGCCCGACTGCGGCAATGCTTCGCCACCTTAAGTACCCCTCGGTCAGTGAGATCTTTTCTTTGAGTTCGGAGTGCAGATCAAACGATGTGCCGTCTTCCAGACGCGTCAGCGCTTCCTTCAGCAGATAACCGGTTTCCATTTCGTTGTAGCATGCTTTGCAGTTATTGATATGCCACAAAAAAGCCTCCAGTTCATCTCCTGCAAGCGTATCATCCACGAACTCCTGTATATACTGTTCACTTTCCTGACAAGTCATACCGTCCTCTTGGCGATTTTGCCCATACAAGTATACTATACACTAAATGTTGTATAGTTACAACGGAAAATATACTATATTCACTCTTTCATGCGAATGAACTTCTGCACGTTTTTATAGTTGATCAGCTGGTAATCCACGTAGATCACCCTGCTGCTTCCGGTCGCCTGCATCGCGTCGGCTGTCTCCGGTGAAGACAGATCCAGGGCGAGCTGCATGATCTTTTCCGCCTGCCCCTTGGCATCATTGTAAACCGTGGCTTCCATCTTCTTCATCTTTACCATCTCGAGCGCCTCATCAACACCGTTGATCCCGACAACCAGCGGAAGATCCGCTCCCTTATGCTCGAAGGCATCCAGTGCACCAAGCGCCATATCATCGTCATTGGCGATCACCATCTCGATCTCGTTCGGGTAGGTTTCCAGGAGCATGCTCATCTTACTGTCCGCCTGGTTGCGGTTCCAGTTTGCGATCTCATCACCGATCTTTTCGATGGAAAACCCGGCCTGCTGGATCGTTTCGATCGATACCTGCGTCCTGATCAGCGCATCCTGATGCCCGATCTCGCCCTCAAGGATCACGTACTGGATCACGCCGTCCCCGTTCCTGTCGATCCGCCTGAAGCGGTCCGATTCGCAGAGCGCGTTGATCACAAGCTGTGCCTGCAGAACGCCGGACTGCTCCGCGTTCGCGCCGACATAATAGAGTTTGCTCCAGCGGTTCAGGTCTTCGGCAACCGGCTCCCTGTTAAAGAAAACAACCGGCGTGTCGGCACTCTTTGCCTTGTCGATGATCACGGTGGCATCCGTCCTGTCCACCAGATTGACGCAGACGGCGTCGTACCCCTTATCGATAAACCGCGCGATCTGATCGTTCTGCGTCAGCTGGCTTCCGCCCGCACTGACGATATCAAGAAGGATCGCAGTGCCGGTCTCTCTCTCCTTTTCCTTGGCCCATTCGCTCATGGCTACCGTCATGTCGGACACATAGGTATCGTAACCGTCGTAAATACTTACGCCGATCTTCAGCTGTTTCTTATTCTTACTCACGTTGTCCTGTACGGTCCAGGGCATATCACATCCGGTCAGGATGCTCAGGCAGAGCAGCGTACAAAGACAGGTCTTTAACATTCGTTTCATTGGATCCCCCGTTTATCATCTGACATGCGGGAACAGCAGTTTCTGGTATGCCGGTTCATACAGTTCGTCATGCGCGACCACCTCGTAGTTGATCTGCGCATTCCCGTCCGTTGTCCCGCCACTCAGCAGTTCCTTCAGTCCCAGATATCCGACGCTGAATTCATCCTGGTACACAAGCGATTTGATCAGCCGGTTATCCAGGTAATATACACTCTTGTTACTGCTTGCGATCCCGTAGATCTTGATATCCTTATCCAGGTTCACGGTCGCATCCAGCAGTTCCTCCATCGAGCTGTTATCCAGAGCGACCACGACATCCACGGCCTCTTCAGTCAGTTCCCTTTGCAGGAAGAACTGGGCCTTTTTGTTTTTCTCCTGGTCATTCCGCTCCCACAGCACAATCTCATTCGCGTAAACAACCTCCGGATTGAGCATGCCTTCAAGCCTTCTTCTGACACTGTCGCGTTCCGTATGATCGGCGATCAGCGCAACCTTGATCCAGTCTTTTTCATTTTCATCGATCGTTCTGGCAAGGGAATCGGCCATCCTGGCATCATCGGCCGCGATCAGCCCGGCTTCTTCGGTCCCGCTCTCCACAAACACATACGGGATCTTCAGATCCGTATGTTTCATGTAACTGCCGACAGCTTCCGAATCACAGGCGGCGATCAGGAGCGCATCAGCGCCGTTTTCGATCTCTCTTTCGATCAGCGAGATCTGTTCAAGCGCGTCATCCTCGGTGGACATCGTGATCAGCGTCACTTCCGCGTTCATATCTTCGGCCGCAAGCTCCGCGCCCTGCCTGAGGTTCTCCCATCTGGACGTATCTGACCCGTAAACGATCAGGGAAACCTGACGGATCGGCTCTTCGCGGTTATTCACATACATATAGTACACAAACTCGAGCACCAGAAGCAGCGTGATCGCCAGTGCCAGGATCAGCATCGGTCTTTGCTTAAGCTTCATGTCAGTTCCCCTCCTTTCTTGTACTCCGCATAGGAGATCTTCGGAAGGTGGATCGTAACGGTCGTACCCTCATCCAGTTCGCTCTGCAGGCTCAGGCCGTAATCACCCTTAAAATACAGCTGGATACGCTGGTTGACGTTCCAGAGACCGATCCCGGATCCGCGTCCTCTGGTCTTGGTCTTCTCCTTGAGCAGATTCTCCAGCACATCCTCCGGCATGCCCATGCCGTTATCGGATACCTCGATATAGATATCGCCGTCCTTTTCATACCCTTTGACGCTAATCCTGGAATCCTCATCCATGGCGCCGTAGTAGATCGCGTTCTCCAAAAGCGGCTGAACGATCAGCTTGATCGTACAACAGGATTCGATCTCGGGCGCGATATCGATCGTCGAGGTGAATTTGCCCTTGTAACGCACCTTCTGAATGTTCAGATAGTTCTGCGCATGGATGATCTCATCCCGGATCGT
>JAGCXZ010000105.1 GCA_017961065.1 Lachnospiraceae bacterium | reverse complement strand
TCATCCGCCTGATCACCGGCCGAAAAGCGGCTTTTCTCACGCTTTGCCTGATCATTTCGCTGGGACTCGGCGTATTCTTTGCAACGCGGGAGAGCGAAACGAGCATGAAAGAAGCGGGTCAGCAGTTTTTCCTGCAGCAGCGGCTGTGGGATCTGCAGGTCGTATCTTCCAGGGGCGTCGCACAGGAGGATGTGGACGCGATACAGGATCTCCCCGAAGTGGCTGATGCCGAAGGGATGTGGAACATCGACGGTACGATCATACAGGGAGATTCCAGTCAGGAAGTAAAAATTGTTTCGATGACCGAACGGATCAGCCTGCCCGTTCTTCTCTCCGGCAGACTTCCGTCCGAAGCAGATGAATGCGCACTGGAGCCTGATCTGCTGGAATCCTGCGGCGTGAAAGTGGGCGACACGCTTACAATCGCACCCATGGAAGAATCTGCCGCATTTAGTTCCGGAAGTTATACGGTGACCGGAACGGTTCACCATCCGGATTATATTCAGTATGATACATCCGATGTGGTCGTACTGGCTTCCGACGCTTTTATGCAGGACCGCTTTGACAGGATCGCAGTGATCGGAACAGAGACGGAAGAACTGGATCCGTTTTCCGATGCCTACAGCGACCGTGTACGCTCTGTACGCAAATCCATTGAAGAAAAGGCAGAAGACCTCACGGCCGGCATTCCGGAAGGCATGCGGGATGACTTAAGATGGCTCGTGCTGGATCGGAAAGCCAATGCCGGTTACGTCAGCTATTCTTCCACAGCGGACGCCTATTCGGGTGCGGGACTCGTCTTCGGACTCCTCTTTTTACTGGTGATCGCGCTGGACTGCTTTGCCTGTGTAGCGGTCATCGTCGAGGAGGAAAAACGTGTCATCGGCGTGAAAAAAGCTTTCGGCTTCCACGCCTCAGAGATCTTAAGCAAATATATCGCCTTTGGTGTGGCCGCAGCGCTGACAGGTTCTGCGCTCGGTATCGGGATTTCTTATGCTCTGAGCAGCTATATCCTGAAAATAAATGACCGGATCATGTTCTTTATCATCAGCGCCACAAAGCCACAGATCGCGCCTCTGCTGACATGCGCCGTCTGCGCGGGCACCGTTTGCCTCTGCGCTTTCACAGCGGCTCTCTCCTGCCTGAAACTGCTGAAAAGTCCCGCTGATATGTTACTGAAAGGTGCAGACCTGCGCAGTCCGAGCAACATTGCCACAAAGGGCGCTCCGTACCGCTTCGGTCTGTATCTGCGTATGATCCTGCGCAATATCACCTCTGATTTCAGCCGGGTGGCACTTTCCATTGCCGTCGTTGTGGTCAGCTGCGTGCTGATCGGAGGCGGCGTCACGGTAAAGCTTGCATTTGATGGTGCAAACGAGCATCAGCTGAGCGACATCATGCTCTATGATGTACGGGTTGGGATAGATGAAAATACCGAAAGCGAGGTGCGCGAAGCGCTTGAAGAAAAGCTGAATTCGCTTGGCGTGGAATGGTGTGCTGCACGCTGGGAAACGCGTCTGTATGGCAACGCCGGCGTCTGGGACGGCACAACCGTCATCTGCAGCGACGATGACAAACTGGACAGAATGATCGGCCTGATCGATCCGGCAACGGGAGAAAAAGAGGCGTTGCAGGATCAGGGTGCCCTGATCCAATGCCGCATGGCGGAAAATCTTCAATTGAGTGCCGGTGACTCACTGACCATGATCGGCAGTCAGCTTCAGGAAGTTGCATGTCCCGTATCCGGTTCTATGATCAATTATATCAACCGCATGGTTGTGATGAAACGGACGGTCTACGACAAAACCTTTGGAAGCGGACTGCCCGATAACAGTTATCTGGTTCTGCTTGGCAGCACATCTGATGCTGATTTCAGGGATGCGCTGCTGTCTGTTTCGGAAGATCTCACCTTTGAGCGTTCGGATGCCTTTTACGAAGACTACAAATCCGTCGCGGTTACCTACAACGCGATCATGATCATCATTACTCTGGGTGCGGTGCTGATTTCCTTTGTGATCCTCATCAATCTGGCAAACATTTATATCGCAAGGAAAAAGAAGGAGCTGGTGATCCTGCGCATGAACGGATTCAGCCTCTTTATGTGCAAGGCCTATGTGGCATGTGATGCGATGCTGGTCACAACCATCGGCCTCGTCCTTGGAGTGATCATCGGCATTCCGGTGGCAAATATGTCTGTGCATATCATGGAACGTGAATATCTCCAGTTCGTGCGCGATGTTCAGCCGGCGGCCTGGATCGTTGCAGTGGCCATCGAGGCCTTCTTTGCACTCGTGATCTACGGCTTTGCCATGCGCAAGATCCGGTATTATGAGATCGGTGACCTGTCGGATACGAAATGATCCCTTCAGGCATTGCTATTCTTTGAGGCCTCCGCTTCAAAGATCAGTTCTTCCAGCGACTGGAACAATCTTTCCGGTTCAACCGGTTTGAACAGGTGGGCATTCATGCCCACCTGTAATGATCTTTGCACATCTTCATCAAATGCATTTGCCGTCATGGCAATGATCGGAACAACGGACACGAAGCATTTATATATGGTATAATGAATAAATAATTAGGATCATCTT
>JAGCXZ010000009.1 GCA_017961065.1 Lachnospiraceae bacterium | reverse complement strand
GCCGGCCTGCGCATAGATGACATCACCGTCCGTTCCCGTCTCGCTCAGAGTCTGATCGAGTAAAATCACGGTCCCGCGGTATCCGCTGTCGCTGACAAGCAGATTGCTGCCGTTTCCCAAAATGAAAAACGGCTCCCGGTTATCAGAAAAAAGGCGGAGCAGAGCAACCGCCTCTTTTTCGTTTTCGGGAACCAAAACGGTATCTGCCGGTCCGCCGACGCGGAATGTGGTGTGCAGATACATCGGTTCATTATTCAATATCTGATCCTCTCTGATGATCTTGAGGATCTCCGATCGGGTAGTATCTTTCATGACAGATTTATTCCAGGATCAGTTTTGCCGCACCGAATATCCCGGCATCATTCTCCAGCACAGCCAGACGGAAGAGCGCATCCCGGCTTGCATGGAAAGCATACTTCTCATAGTATTTCTGTACATAGGTGATCAGGATATCCCCCGCCTTGGAAACGCCGCCGCCCAGCACGAACACTTTCGGATTGCAGATCGCCGCGATGATCGAAAGACCCTTTCCGAGATAATCGCCGAACTCTTCCGCAACCTCCACCGCAAGAGCATCTCCTGCCTTAACGGCATCCCAGATTGTCTTGGAAGAAACTTCCGTCGAGCGCAGAGAACTGGGCGTGTCCACAGCCGCCAGTTTCCGTTTGGCAAGACGTACGATCCCTGTTGCACTCGCGTACTGCTCGAGACATCCGAAGTTGCCGCAGCCGCAGGCTTCTGTCTCATTGTCTTCCAGATGGATATGACCGATCTCACCACCGGCTCCGTTGACGCCCACGACCATCTTGCCGTTCACGATGATCCCGCCGCCGACTCCGGTTCCGAGCGTTACCAGAACCATATCGTCATATCCTTTGCCGCCGCCCTTCCATAATTCACCGAGCGCAGCCACATTCGCATCATTGCCGGCTTTTACGGGGAAGCCGGTTGCTTTCCCAAGTTCGCTTCCAAGATCCACGATCCCCCAGCCTAAATTGACCGCCTGGAGAACAACGCCGTTCTTGTCAACGGGTCCGGGAACACCAACACCTATGCCGATGATGTCATCTCTGACAAGACCCGCTTCCGTGATCTTCCGTTCGATCGCCTCCGCGATGTCGCTGATGATATGCGATCCCTGATCTTCCGTTCTTGTCGGGATCTCCCACTTCTCCAGAAGATCTCCGTCGGGTGTGAACAGACCCATTTTAACGGTCGTCCCCCCTACATCAACACCAAAACAACACTTTCCCATCTGTTTCTCCTGCCGTTTCCTTTATTCGTCGTCACGCTGCTTTAAGGAGTTCTGTACTCTTGCATACAGTTCCTTCGCAGCATTATAGCCCATCTTCTTGTGACGGAAGTTGACCGCCGCAGACTCGCATATGATCGCCAGGTTACGTCCCGGTCTGATCGGGATATTATGACATACCACCTTGTTGCCAAGATACTCGATATATTCCTCTTCCAGTCCGATGCGGTCGTAATTCTTATCCTTGTCCCACTCTTCCAGACGGATGACCAGATCGATCGACTGGGTATCACGTACGGAAGAAACACCGAACAGCATCTTAACATCCACGATCCCGATCCCGCGAAGTTCGATCAGGTGCTTTGTGATATCAGGCGCCGAACCGATCAGGGTATCGTCGCTGACTTTGCGGATCTCCACAACATCATCCGTAACCAGACGGTGTCCTCTTTTAACAAGTTCAAGAGCCGCCTCGCTTTTACCGATTCCGCTCTCGCCCGTGATCAGTACGCCTTCGCCGTATACATCGACCAGAACGCCGTGTACGGAGATGCAGGGCGCCAGCTTTACATTCAGCCAGCGGATGATCTCGGCCATAAAAGCGGAAGTTGATTTCTTGGTGGATAAAACAGGCACGTTCTTCTTGCGCGCCACTTCCAGAAACAGAGGATCCGGCGCGAGTTCCCTGCAGAAAACAAAGCACGGTGCTTCCTCACAGATCACTTCGTCATAACGTTCTTTCCGGACTTCCTCCGAAAGACTCTCCATGTAGGAATACTCCACGAATCCGATGATCTCTACACGGGTCTTTTCAAAGTGTTCCGTATATCCCGCCAGCTGAAGGGCCGGACGGTTGATGTCGGGCTGTGCGATCTTGATCGAATTCACATCGATCTCAGGTGTCAGATTGACCAGCTCCATTTTGTCGATCAAAGTGCTGACGGCTACAGTTGCCATATGATACCCCCGTCTGTTTCTTAAGTTCATCGCGTTCCGGGCAATGCCGGAGCGCCGTGATAGTCCACGGCATATTATATCATAACGGTTGGTTTTATTCTATATCTTATGAAAAAAATCATAGACGGACTGCGCGCTGGTCCTGTTCAGACCGGGTACGCGGAGCAGTTCCTCGACACTCGCCTGCTTCAGTTCCTCGATCCCCTCAAAGTAACGCATCAGGCTCTTGCGCCTTGTCTTGCCCACCTGCGGGATATCATCCAGAACGGAATGCACCTGCTCCTTGCTGCGCAAAGACCGGTGAAACGTGATCGCAAATCTGTGCGCCTCGTCCTGTATGCGCGTGATCAGTTTGAACCCTTCGCTGCCGGTATCTATTCCAATCTCTGTATTGTTATAATACAATCCTCTTGTTCTGTGCCTGTCATCTTTCACAAGTCCGCAGACCGGAATGTTGAGCCCTAGCCTGTCCAGCACGGCCTTGGCGATGTTGACCTGTCCCCTGCCGCCGTCCATCATGATCAGATCCGGGAACTTCACGAACCCGCTTTCCGCCTTGCCGTCTTTTTCCCTGAGACCGTGTTCGAAGCGTCTCGTGAGCACCTCGTCAAGACTTGCATAATCGTTCGGCCCTTCCACCGACTTGATCCGGAACTTGCGGTAATCGTTTCTCTTCGGTTTGCCGTCCTCATACACGACCATGGAACCGACCGAGTTGAACCCGCTGATATTGGAAATATCATATGCTTCCATCCGATGGATATCATTGAGTCCCAGGAGATGTTCCAGTTCCCGCACGGCCAGGCTCGTTCTCTTCATCTCGCGTCTGATCTTCTCGACGTCCTGCTGTAATACGATCCTGGCGTTCTTTTCCGCAAGTTCTGCCAGCTTCTCTTTTTTCCCTTTCACAGGAACCGTTACGGTGACTTTCCCGCCGCGGATATTTTTCAGCCAGTCCTCGAGCAGTTCCCTGTCCGTGACCGGTGCCGAAGTGATCAGTTCTTTCGGGATACTCGGGCAGTCCGCGTAATACTGCGTGATGAAACTGCGCAGGATATCCGGGATCTCTTCCCCTTCGGTATGCTTCATATAGAAATGCTCTCTGCCGAGGATCTTCCCGTCCCTGACAAAGAAAACCTGCACGATCACGGACTGGTCGTCCTTTACGATCGCGATGATGTCCTGGTCGTTGCCGGACAGATCCGTGATCTTCTGCTTCTGTGCCACCTGATTCAGGGACTGCAGAAGGTCTCTGTACTCCGCGGCCTTTTCGTATTCCATCTCCTCGGAGGCCTTATTCATCAGGTCCTCCATATGGCGGATCAGTTCTTTGTAATTCCCGTTCAGAAAACTCAGTGCCTTCTGTACGTTTTCACCGTAGGTTTCCCGGTCGGTCCGTCCGTCACAGGGCGCTTCGCACTGGCCGATGTGGTAATACAGACAGGGGCTGTCCCCCATATGCCTGCAGGCTCTGATCTTATACAGTTTGCGGATCAGTTCAATGGTTTCCTTGACGGATGTCGCCGAAGTGTAAGGACCGAAATACTTCGCATTGTCCTTTTTGATCTGTCTTGTCATGAAGATCCGCGGATACTCTTCCTGAACGGTGACTTTGATATACGGGTAAGTCTTATCGTCCTTGAGCATCGTGTTGTACTTGGGCTGATGCTCTTTGATCAGGTTGTTCTCCAGGACCAGTGCTTCCATTTCCGAATCCGTTACCACGTATTCGAACCAGTTGATCTTGCTGACCATCTGCCGGATCTTGACCGTTTTTTTGGTACTCTCACGGAAATAGGAGCGCACACGATTTTTGAGGATGACAGCCTTCCCCACATAAATGATGTTGTCATCCTCATCGTGCATGATATATACGCCGGGTTTGCCCGGCAGTTTTTTCAGTTCTTCCTCTATATCGAAATTCTGCATCTTTTACGGCAGGACCTCAGCCCTGTCCTTTCCGCCCGTGACTTTGTTGAACGCATCGATTCCGGTCACGGATTCCCCATGCATCGTAAACATGATCCGATCCGTTGCCATCCGCGTTCTGTAAATGTTGCCCGTGAAAGTAAGTCCTGTTGTATACCGCTTGGCCATCTCGCTGCAGATCAGCGGTCCCTCCGTGGTCTTTGTGATGATGTTCCCGCTCAGCGTGATCCCTTTGCAGCGGTTGAGCACGATCTCCGGCCACTCGTCCGCATCTTCATCGTCAGGTCCCCCTTCGAACGGTTTGTTGTTATCCTTCAGTTCGTTGTTCAGGATGGCGCTGTTCACAACGATCCCGGTCTCCAGCTCATCATAGCCGCCGATCCAGATCCCACCATGGGCGTTCTCATAGATCAGGTTGCCCGAAACGGTGATGCCTTTCACCGGAAACTTGTCTTTCTTCTCCTCCGCACCGACCTCGATCCCGTAGTCACAGTCGTGAACGATATTATCCGTTATGCTCGTATTGCGCGCTCCGTCCGCATAGATACCGGCGCAGCTCGCATAAGGGCAATGGCAGTTATAAACCGTATTATTCGTTGCTTCACAGAAGCGGGGCTGATCGAGTGAGGGCGTCGGGCAGTACCCGGTATTTCCGTTAAAATCAATCCCGATATTTGTATTGTCATGTACCTGGTTACCGGTCACGGTCACATATTCCGAATTGCCCGCCACGGAGACGGACTCGCTCCAGTTGGTGACATTATTGCAGATCTCGTTCCCGCTGATCAGCACATGACTGATGGCACGCGCGGATTTTGCTCCTTCACCGAGGCACAGGATCGCGTTGGCCTCACCGGAATTGTCTTCATCCTCCTCGGGAGACTTAAGATATGCCGGGGCAACTTTCAGATCGTGGATCCTGTTGCTGCAGATCGATATGTTTTTGCTGTTTTCCGGGATATAGATCCCCATTGCGTTTTTCGTTTCCACGTTTCCGATATCGAAATTTTCGATCCGGATATTGGACTCTCCGTGGATATTGATCAGCGTGATATCTTCATCGCTTCCGTCATAGGTGAGTCTGGTCGGACAGGAAAGCGTCCATGTCCCGTCAGAGTCCGTACCCTTGATCGGGGTTTCCCCGCGCAGGATGATCGGATCGGTGGTCTCGCCGCTCTTCCTGAAAGTCAGCATCTCATTATATGTTCCCGCTCCCACATGGATCACGGATCCGGCGCCGGCCTTCTCAAGTGCACAGCCGATCGTCTGAAGTGCAGTTTCCTTTGTCAGGCCGTCATTTGTGTCGCTGCCGTTTGTTTCGACATAGTAGTCAGCCGCACCACTTTCCCACTGCGCATAGAGGACAAACTGCTGCCTGTTGTTGGTCGTTTCCATGTGGACGATCGTGTCTTCCGGATCAAAATCACATTCTTCCCCCCGTCCATCCTTCTGCAGGTTCCACCCCCGGAAGGTATGTCCCGCAAAGGTGTATTTGCAGGCAGGCAGTACAAACGGCGTTGCACTGCTGCCGCTTACAGCCGGCATCCGACCCTTTCCGCCGTTTGCGTTGAAAGTGAGCGTGTACTTGTTCTCGATCCATTTGGCATGCAACTGCAGGTCGCCGACACTGCCCTTCTTTACCGCGGCGATCTTCTTCCTGTACTGTGCATCCGTATACCAGCCTGCAAACGTATATCCGGCCCTCTGCGGATTAAGGAATGTAAAGGCTTTTGTGACATCATAGCTGTCCGGGTTCCCGTCCGGAAGCGCGCTGTGATCCCATTGATCCGCATCATCGGGCGCGTTCAGTTCATAGGTAATCTGATAGATCACTGGATCCCACTGTGCAAAAAGAGTAAGCTGCGCGTTGTTCCGGTCCACCGCCGGCCATGCGTCAAACGTAAGATCCCCGTTTTCATCCGGAACATACGATGCGCCGCTTCCGTCCGCTTTTTCATTCCAGCCGGCAAAGTCATACCCTTTTCTTGTAAAGCCGATGCCTTCGATCTTATAGTTTCCGTCTTTATCGTACGTAAACGTTATCGTTCGCAGTTTTCCGGTTGTGGCCTTATTGCCGTTCAGTTTGACGACATACGTGTTCCTTGTCCATTTCGCGTATACCGTGACATCTTTTTGGGTACCTTTTTTGATGGTAGTGTACTTTTTCTTAAGGCCCTCATCGGAAAACCAGCCGCCAAAGGTGTGGCCGGCCCGAACGGGTGCTTTCAGGGTAAAAGTGGGGGTCAGATTTGTAAAATGATCCGGATTGGCCGGATCGTTTTCAGCCGGATCATCCGTATCATCGTTCAGGTGATACGTGATCTGATACTCTGTTTCCGGTACAGAAAGAAGATCAAGGAGCCGGTCCTCTTCCGCATCCGGCTCCATGATCTCATCATCTGTATATTCATTTTCTCCGGCAGTTTCGGGTATGCTTTCTTCTTCCGAAATACCTGTTTCCTGCAACGCCGTCTCTTCGCCAATAACGATCTCCCCGGCTTCCGCTGCGGATTCTGCACACACACGCTCTGTCAGACCGGCACTCTCTTCCGGCAGATCCGACTCCTGCGCCGCAAAGACCGCGGCATGCGATATCAATGTCAGAGACAGCGCCATCAGCGTTGCCGCGAGGATCCGTGATCTCTTCAAGCCTCTTTTCCTCCGTCTTCCTGCACTTCTTCCGCGTTATCTTCCTTAACGTCTTTTCCGGTTTCTTCCTTTGTTTCTGCTGTTTCTTCTTTTGCCTCTTCCTTTATCTCATCCTTTGCGTCTTCTGCGGACTCATCCTCCGGTGTGATCCCTTTGACGCGGTTAAAGATCTCCATGAATTCCTTGCCGGTAATGGATTCCTTCTCCAGCAGAAATTCTGCCAGTTCATCCATCAGAGCGCGATTTTCCTGTAACAGTCTCTTGGCTTCCTCATACGCTTCGGCAAGCATGCGCTGCACTTCTTTGTCCACATCCGCCGCCGTATGGTCGGAACAGTTCATGACTGTCCTGCCGTTCAGATACTGATCCTCCACCGATTCGATCTGTACCAGACCGAAGTGTTCCGACATGCCGTACTGCGTGATCATCGCACGTACGGAATGCGTTGCCTGCTCAATATCGTTAGCGGCACCGGTCGTAATGGAATCCGGTCCGAATACCAGCTCCTCTGCCGCACGTCCGGCCAGGGCCGTGATGATCCGCTCTTCCAGTTCCTTTTTGGAGCGGAGATGCTTCTCCTCGTCCGGAACATACCAGGCATAGCCGAGCGCACCCATTGTGCGCGGTACGATCGTGATCTTCTGGATCGGATCCGTATTCTTCTGCAGAGCGGAAGCCAGAGCATGTCCGATCTCATGGAAGGAAACGATGCGCTTCTCTTCCTTGCTCATGACGCGGTCTTTCTTTTCCTTACCCATCATAACGACTTCGATGGCTTCCAGAAGGTCTTTCTGATTCACGCTTTCCCTGCCCTTTTTCACGGCATTGATCGCAGCCTCGTTAACCATATTGGCCAGATCCGAGCCGACGGCTCCGGACGTGGCAAGCGCGACTTCGTTAAAGTCCACGGTGTCATCCATCAGAACGTCCTTGGAGTGGACTTTCAGGGTATCCAGACGACCTTTCAGATCCGGCTTGTCCACGATGATCCGTCTGTCAAAACGGCCCGGTCTGAGCAGCGCCTTGTCAAGGATCTCGGGTCTGTTGGTCGCGGCAAGGATCAGGATACCCTTGGAGGTATCGAAACCGTCCATCTCCGCGAGAAGCTGGTTCAGCGTCTGTTCACGCTCATCGTTTCCGCCGCCGTATCTGCTGTCACGGCTTTTACCGATCGCGTCGATCTCATCTATAAAGATAATGCAGGGAGCATTCTTCTGCGCATCCTTGAACAGATCACGCACACGGGATGCACCCACGCCGACATACATTTCCACAAAATCGGATCCGGCAATGGAGAAGAACGGAACATGCGCTTCGCCGGCAACGGCTTTTGCCAGCAGCGTTTTACCGGTTCCGGGAGGGCCCACCAAAAGCGCGCCCTTGGGAAGCTTGGCGCCGATCTTGACGTATTTCCCGGGGTTATGCAGGAAATCCACCACTTCCTGCAGGGATTCCTTCGCCTCGTCCTGTCCGGCCACGTCCTTGAACGTAACGCCGGTCTCCTTTTGAATATATACCTTGGCCGTGCTCTTCCCCACGCCCATGACACCGCCGCCTTTGGACATGCGCCGCATCACAAAGCTTAAGACCACCCATACCAGGACGATCGGCAGCACGTAGCTGAGCAGTACGGACATGATCATCTCTGATGCATTCGATTCCTTCTGCTCAAACTTCACGCCCGCCTTCAGCAGCCTGTCGGGCAGATTGTCGTCTTCCACCGGCACGGTATAATACGTCTGTGTCACGTACGGATTGGGCTGTGCCTTCGGCGTGATCGAGATCTCATCCCTTCCGATCTCCACGCTTTCGATCTCGCCGGCATCGACCTTGGTTATGAACTCGTCATAACTGATCTTCTGGTTCGTTGCGCCTGCAAGCATGGTGCGCATATAGGATAAGAGCAGCAGCATGACAAGGGATGCCGCCAGCAGGATAAAGATCGCCTGCCTGTTGCCTCCTTTGTTGTTTTTATTCTGATTCTGATCGTTGTTATTATTATCCATCTGTATTCTCCCGGGGTTTTTAGTACCGTCATTCACAATTATATGGATTGTTCGTGGATAAATCAATAATCGGAATATGAATTGTATGAATTTGTCATAAACTAATTCTGTAGAATATTGGACCTGAATCCATTATAATGAATGCATGGTTTTCAATTCCTATTCCTTTATCCTGATATTCCTGCCGCTTTGCGTGGCTGTGTTCCACCTGCTGAAACGCACGAAAAACCCCGTGTTTCCCAAGGTTTTTTTACTGTGCGCGTCTCTTTTCTTCTACGGACTGCACAATAAGGAAGCGCTGGCCGTACTCTGTATCAGCACAGTCATCAACTATGTGATCTCCCTGTTCTGCCGCGAAGACAGTGCTTCTAAGCAGCAAAGGCGCAGTCCGAAAATGCGCAAAGCCCTTCTGATCCTTGGTATCTCGCTTGATATTCTGGCGCTTTTATACTGCAAATATCTGCTGTTCTTTGAGGATCTGTGCAACACCTGGTTTGGAACGGACTTTACCTATCAGGCACTGATCCTTCCTCTTGGCATCAGTTTCTATACATTCTCGCAGATCGCCTATCTGGTCGACTCCTACAGGGACGGCACAAAGTGCGGTTTTACGGACTATGCGCTCTTTGTTACCTTCTTCCCCAAAATCACCGTCGGCCCCATCGCGCTTTCTTCCGAAATGGTCCCGCAGTTTAACCGCGCGGCAGCCGAAAAGCTTTCGGCAGACAGTTTCGCCAAGGGACTGACCGCGCTTTCATTCGGTATTGCCAAAAAAGTCCTTCTGGCCGATACACTGGCTAAATATGCCGACTGGGGATATGCGAATACCGGGGTGCTTGGCACGACCAACGCCCTGATCGTTCTGGTGGC
>JAGCXZ010000104.1 GCA_017961065.1 Lachnospiraceae bacterium | reverse complement strand
GATCTTCTGTCTCATGATCCTGTCCGCTCCTTCCTAAGCATTTTTACTGCCTTGGCGCACCATTTCAGATATGCCTCATAACTCTCTATTCCAAAAGTGACTGTCAGGTAATAATACATATGATCCTCTTCATCCAGATTCTGCTCGAGCGTGTTTGCATATCCCTTCAGGATCTTCAGATCATTTCTGATCTGCTCTTCAAACAGCTCTATATTGCGCAACGTAACCTTCTTATCCTGTGTCCCGCCAAAAAACAGTTTTAATAGCGTCTCATACCGGAGCTCGTTACCGGCCTGTTCATTGCTTAACCATCCGGCCAGAGCGCGTTTTCCCTCCCCGGTGATATGATAGGTGATCCTTTCACGGCCGCCTGATGAAGTATCACTTTTCGTGATCAGCGCCTGCGCTTCCAGCTCTTTCAGCGCCGGATAGATATTACCGAAGCTTCCCTTCCAGAAAAAGCTGATCGCGCCGTCAATGCGCTTCTTAATATCATATCCTGTGAGATCTTCATGACTGAGCAGGCCCAGAATAACCATATCAATCTTCTTTTCCCTTGCCATTTCTTTCTCCTTTTTTATATCTTCTTGATATATCTTTTTGATATATTAACACCGGCCACTCTTTTTTGCAAGATTTTTGTTTCGATCACAACTATGACTGGCAAAACGGTGCGCTCTGTAGTATGATGGAATCAGGCAAAGGCGCCGGTCGGGGTGCTTTTGTTTTTTATTTGTCTGAAGCAAAACGAACTGAGAGGGATTTTTGCCATGAAGAACAATCTTATTCAGGTCGCAGCTGCCGTTCCGAAGATGAAGATCGGAGACGTTGACTACAATACGGAACAGATGAAAATCATGATACGGGATCTTACTGACTGCGGCGTCATTGTCTTTCCGGAGTTGTCCGTAACCGGATATACGTGTGCGGATCTGTTTTTAAGCGACCTGCTTCTGCAAAAGGCCGCGTCGGCGCTGTTTGAACTCGCAGCGGAAACAGAGGGTACTGAAAACCTCGTCGTCACCGGTGTTCCGATCCGCTTTGAAAACTGCCTGTATAACTGCGCCGCACTGCTCTCTTGCGGAACGGTAAAAGCGCTGATCCCCAAAACGTTCATTCCTAATTATTCCGAGTTTTACGAATACCGCTGGTTTGATTCGGGTAAGGATCTGAAAAAAAGATCGGTCGAAATAAACGGGGTCACTATACCGTTTGGTACGGACATTCTGGCAGCAGATCCTGTATCGGGAGCCGTTCTTGGAACGGAAATCTGCGAGGACCTTTGGATACCGGATAAGCCAAGTGTACACGCGGTCCTGGGCGGAGCCAATATCATAGCGAATCTGTCCGCTTCCGACGAACTCATCGGAAAACAGGAGTATCGCCGCGGGCTCGTCTGCCAGCAGAGCGGTGCATGTTACTGCGCTTATATCTATACTTCTTCCGGCACATACGAAAGCAGCACGGATCTGGTCTTTTCCGGACACTCGATCATCGCACAGAACGGAAATCTCCTCAGCGAATCTATCTTCCCCGAGTGTCCCCATGTTGAAAAAACCTGTATCGACATCGGGATCATCATGCACGACAGACAACGCCAGAATACCTTTGAAAATGCCAAAGAGTCGGATTACCGGAAGATCCCGGTGCAGATCCATACACTTGGCACTCCGGAAGCAGATATTTCCGAAATGGCTGCGATCCTGAAACGCTATGATTACCCGGTCGCAAGAAATCCTTTCGTGCCGGCGGATGATGATACCAGAGATGCCAGATGCAAAAGGATCCTGCAGATACAGGCAAACGGTCTTGCCACAAGAGTGCGTGCGACCGGGATCAACAATCTCGTGATCGGCATATCCGGAGGACTTGACTCTACTTTGGCGCTCATCGTATGCGCCGAAGCCAAAAAGATCATACCCGGCATAAAGATCATTGCCTATACGATGCCCAGCCGGGGAAATACCACCAGACTGACATATGATAATGCCGGTCAACTTATGGAATTACTGGCCGATGAGATACATGAAGTCCCGATCGAAGACGGCGTGAAACTGCACCTTGACCAGATCGGACACGCACAGACTTACCTGGGCGAAGGGGATATCACCTATGAAAATGCGCAGGCAAGAATGAGAACCTACATCCTGATGGATGCGGCAAATATGAAAAACGCTTTGGTGGTCGGCACCGGAGACCTTTCGGAGCTTGCATTGGGATGGTGTACCTATAACGGAGATCACATGTCCATGTACGCCGTGAATGTATCCGTTCCCAAAACCCTGGTCAGATTCATATGCGCCACTTACGCGGGCATGTGTGAAAATCAAACGCTGAGGGATGTTCTCCTTTCGATCTGTGATACACCGATCACGCCCGAACTGACACCGAACGATGCCGGAAAGATCGCGCAGAAGACAGAGGAAAAGATCGGGAAATATGATCTGAACGATTTCTTTATGTATTATACGTTACGTCACGGTTTTGAGCCGTCAAGATCAGCCGCCTATGCCATGAGAGCATACCCCGAACTGCAAAAGGAAGATGTGGTCACCGCCGAAAAGAATTTCTTTAAGCGGTTCTTCTCACAGCAGTTCAAGAGAAGCTGTCTGCCTGACGGTCCCAAAGTCGGTTCCGTCTCGCTTTCTCCCCGGGGTGACTGGCGTATGCCAAGCGACGCATCCGCGGCATTATGGATGAAGGATCTGGAATAATATCCTCTT
>JAGCXZ010000103.1 GCA_017961065.1 Lachnospiraceae bacterium | reverse complement strand
TCCAATGACCGTCTTCCACAGACCTTGGATCGGCGGCAACACTGAGTACGACACTCTTCTCGGATGCCGGCACATAAACAGTGGTCGCTTTCAGATACACTCTGGAAAGTGCTGTTTCACCGCCCTCCTTTTCATACGTATAGGCCAGCTCCGGATAGTAGTAATATTCTGTTCCATCACCTGTCGTGAACGATTGCTGTTCGCTCAGTTCTTCGTCAGGAACGTACGCATCGATCCTGTAGTACATGCCTTCCAGCGCCTTGGTCCCTTTTGGAAGGGCAAGACTCAGACCGAGTGAGAAATTGGTGGAAAGGGAGGTATTTGCCTTTACGGTAGGTTTACCCGTCAGCGGTGGTGCCACAAAAGTCAGGCTGAATTTACCTATCATTCCTTCTTCCGCATCACTGAGCGGATCGGCGCCAGCATGATAGAATGCCAGAAGCAATGTTTCCGGTCTGTACATTTCAGGCTGCTTTTTTCCTTTGGCCGGATCGATCGTGATCGTCTTGCCGTCAAAGGTTCCGATGGCCGTTACCGGACCGAGCGGATCCGGTTTGTATTCCCCTCCTTCTTCTTTCCACTTACAGATCCACGCGGTAACACCCTTTGTTTCCGCCCCCTTGTTATAGTCCACCTTGATCACGGCCTTTTTGCCGTAGTCGACCTTCACTTCTCCGTCCACAGGCTTCGGACTTGTGATCGTGACTTTCGTCGGCGGATTTAAGAAGGTAAAGTTTGCGGTATATGTTTTTCCATTCAGGGTCGCATTCAGCGTTAACTTATCCGTACCCAGGGCAGCACCGTTTGAAACAAACACACCGCCTTCGTTGATCATTGTCTGTCCTGCCCCAAACGCCTGTTTGCCGTTCTTAAATACCGTATCGGACTGAATGTTTGCTTTTAACTCTGCCACTCCGCCATTCTCGACAATCTCGGACCCGTTGGCCACATATGCCGCAAAGGATTCCGCAGCGTCCAGCACATATTTACCGCCTGCTGCACTCAGTTCCGCAGATTCCGGTTCCGGGAATTCTCCGCAGTCTGTTTCTCCTTTATGACCGGCCACAATAAGTCTTGTGACTGCCTCGGTTTTCAGTGTCAGTTTTGCCTGATCCCGCGATGACCCGATCACAACCGGATACTCGTTCGTCTTATTGGCGTTCTGCAGCTTGCCGCTTGTCTTACTGTCATCATCCGCCGTAACGCCTTTTACGGTCCACAGATCATCCACGGACGTTACGCATACGGTAGCCGTAACATTCTTCGGAACGTATGCATAGTATCCTGTTATCTTCGCGCTGTCTCCATCATAAACCGCTTCCAGCGGATATGTTTCGGAGCCGACACGAAGAGCAACATCATAGTAATTCAGATACCTGGCAAAGTCGTTCCTGCCCTCGGCTTCTACAACAACCTTTGCCATTTCGGTGACATTGGCGGATATCTCTACGCCAAGAACGCTCCAGTCATCCCCCTCACTGCGGACCGGAACCGGGATCCTGTAGTAGGAATATCCTTCCTGATCCTCGTAATTGCCGAGTTCATCCGTTAATTCTCCTTCCGGTGTTACAGGTTCGGGATAGATCTTTGTGGTCGGCGTATAGCCTGTAGCCTGTTCATAACCGATCTTTGTATCCCAGTTATTCTCTTCGATTTTCTCGTCATAAGCATAGAGATGGATCGTGCGGTAAGCCAGAGATTCGATCTGATTGCCGTCTTTTGCCCTTACCTTAACGATCAGATCCCCGTCATTTGCCCTGATAAAGCACTTGCCGGATTTCTCTCTGAGAGATTCATCAACCGCTGCGCTGCCGGCACCGAACCGGTACTCCACACGGTCCTCATTCGTGAAGATCACCTGTCTTTCCAACCGGCTTTCCGTGTACAGATAGGTCCGTTTAGAGATCGGAGATGTTGTGAACACCCCGGTGCTGTAGGATTGCTCCCTGAAGAATTTCTCCTGCTCAGGATCAGACGGGTCAGGGCTCTCGGGATAATCCAGTTCGGCTCCGTGATTGCCCTGTCTGACTCCGGTAACCGTGATCCCGTAATTGGGATTCAGCCGGAAGGACATCGGTTTGCCGTCATATACATACACGCCGCCGATCCACGGAGATGTTCCGATATGGTTATATTGAGGATTATTCTCGCCGTCTTTTGCAAAGACAGGTTCGCAACCGATTCCATGCGCGTGTTCGCCCGAATGGAAGCCGACAAAGTGGACTTTTTGCGTCTCGACCAGAATCTCAACATCCGAGGCAATGACGCCGTTATCCGTGCGCTTTATAACATACTTACCGTCGGTAAGATTGATCTCTGTATAATCATGTTCAACAGTTCCATCCGCATCCCCGATCTTTGCCGATACGCCGTCACGAACGATGCCGTAATTCTCGGCATTTTTCTCAGGGCTCTTGTCCGTCTCGATCTGCACCTTGATGCTTTTTGCTTCCGCGTTGATCACACCGGTTGCCGGATCCGCCCCCTCCAGGATCGTAACCCTGTAAGGACCATCCGCCCAGGATACCACATTGTTTTCTTCGGTACCGGCTGTATTCTCGTAACTGATGGTCGTATCGGCCGTGATCGCTGTTGTTGTATATTGCTTGTACTGTCCGTTGTAAACCGCACCCAGTTCTTTCCGGCCCTGCAACACTTTTGTCACCGTGCAGTCGCTAGAATCAAAGTGGAAAGACAGGGTTCCGCCCGCATAAACGCACACCCCGTGCTCGTCATTGAAATTCTTATTGGCAACATAATCTCCGCCATCCGGAACACACGCGATCTTGTCTGCGTTCTGCTTCGTTTCGAAATTTACAAAATGCAGCTTCTTTGTCTCATACCCGACATAGATTGTGGTGTTTTCTGTGATCGCACCGGTTGTATATTGTCCTGTCTGTATGACTGTACCGGTCTTCGTGCAACTGTCCAGGCCTTTCGCAAACAGCTCGTCACCGTTTTCGCCCTGCGTGACTCCCGCGATCCTGTATCCGCGGTTCACGCCGAAATGGAAGGACAGGCTTTCATTATCAAATACAAATACGCCATGCTGCGTGTTAAAATCCGCATTGGGAATGAACACTCCCCCATCAGGAACACACGCGATATAATCAGCGCTTCCCGTGTCAAAGCTGACAAAGTGGATCAGATCCGTTTCAACCGTGATAACAACATTACTGTCTATGGGATCCGTACTGCCCTCGAGTTCGATCGTATACAAGCCTTCCGCACTCGCTTCATTATTTCCCTGGTAAATAACCTGCGCATCCTCATCGCCGATCTTGGCTGTTACGCTTCTGATCCCGTAATTTTCGTCACCGGTTATGTCTTTTTCGGTATAAACGTTGACTGTGATGGACGATGCATCCTCAGCAACAAAAACTGTGCCGTTCTGCTCAAATGTCCCGTCGCCGTATTCGATCTTAAAATGTTCCCCGGAAACCGATACAGAGTGTTGTCCTCCATTCTGTAACAGTTCCGAAGGTTCTTCCTCCTCATCCGGATTTTCAGCAGCATCAGCATCTTCCGTCTCTGCTGCCTCCTCTGCCGGTATCGGTTCTTCTGCATCATCCGGTTCCTCTCCGGATACCGTCAGCATTTCATCTTCTGCCTCTTGCGCGCTGACCGCCTCAGGGATCACCGTTTCTTCGGATACATTCAGCATCTCGCTGTAGGGTTCATCCGTATTGTCCGGCTCTGCTGCATAAACCTCTGCCGGCATATATGAAGCCAGCATGATCAGACACAGCAGCCCTGCCGTCAGTCTTTTTGTCATGTGCTTTTTCAGCGTTTCCCACTTTTTACCCATCTGTTTCTCCTTTCAAAAATCGAAAAACTTATATGATCTTCAACCGTTGAGCAAGTGTCATTTTTAAAAGTGAATGTAACAATTATCATACTGCAAAACGGAAAATAATTCAACTGATCCGGCACGTTCCGGCAGCGTTTACATGATATCATTATCTTTAAAATATCGGGGTTGAAAAAATGAACATGATGTGTTACTATTGAAACATAAAAAGGTACTACCCGTACAGCAACGGCTAGTCCGAAATGAAACGTAAAGTAATCGCTCAGCTATCGGGCTGGGCGGTTATTTTTTTGCATTCATATCTCTTCCCATGGCATAGCCCAGGGAAAAGACTGTGATACATAAACATATTACTGTTACTGTATCCATATGCATCCCTCCCTTCATAAGATTCCCTTTCGGGTTTCTATATGAATCGGGGCTTGAACTCCCCGGGAAGGACTAACCGCCACCGTTTTGGGTAGCACCCATGTTATTATATCACAATTATACACATTGTGTCTATATTGAATCCAAAGAAGCGCCGGGATCTTCCCGGCGTTTCTTCTGTGCGTTCTTTATGATTCTGTTTTCGCGTTCGCCAGCAGGTTCATGATCTCGTTGCTGCGGTTCACGAATTTGGTCATGGCCTCCGCAGGGAGCGGCTTGTTGGCGATCAACGCCAGATCGTAAAGCTGCTCGACAAACATCGGCACCTTGGTCTCATCATCCTTATGATCAAGGATGTAGGATACCAGCGGATTGGCGGCATTCAGGGTGAGTGTCTGCTCTTCGTCTCCGAACATTCCCATATCCATGCCGTTTGCCGCATACATCTTCATCATGTCCATCATGCGGCGGCTTTCCTCGGATACCGTCAGTACTGACGACACATTTTCATCCTTGAGCTTCTCAACCTTGACCGTCAGTTTCTCCTTATTCAAGACCTTCTTGAAGAGTTCGGAAAGTGTCTTTTCCTGCTTGTCGAGTTTCTTCTGCTCGGTCTTGTTGACGTCTTCCTTGAAGTCCTCTGTCAGATCCGCATCGATACGCTTGAATTTGACGTTCTCGTTCTTGCTCTCCAGCTGCGTGATGAAAGGCTGGTCGATGTTATGGGTTAAGATCACCGCATCCTTGCCCTGATCCTTGAACATCTTAATGTACTGCGACTGCTGTACTTCATCCGTGACATAGTATACAATCTTGCGCGGCTCCTTTTCGGTATCGTCCGCATCCTCAGGCGCAGCATCTTCTGCCTTTTCGTCCACAACTTCGGCTTCGACTTTCTCTCCGTTCTCATCAACGGCATCCGCCTCATCCGGATCCGTCTTCTTTACCTCCAGGCATTCGGGAAGCGTCAGATACTTGCCGTCCAGGTTCTTGAAAAGGATGTAATCCGTCATCTTCTCACAGAACTTGTCATCCTTTAAGCAGCCGAACTTGATGAACGGGCTGATGTCATCCCAGTATTTCTCGTAATCCTCTTTCTCCGTCTTGCACATGCCGGACAGCTTGTCCGCGACTTTCTTGCTGATATAATCGGAGATCTTCTTGACGAATCCGTCGTTCTGCAGGGCAGATCTGGATACGTTCAGCGGTAGATCCGGGCAGTCGATGACACCCTTTAAGAGCATCAGGAATTCCGGGATCACTTCCTTGATGTTGTCGGCAATAAAAACCTGGTTGTTGTATAACTTGATCGTTCCTTCGATCGATTCGTATTCCATGTTGATCTTCGGGAAGTAAAGGATACCCTTTAAGTTGAACGGATAATCCATGTTGAGATGGATCCAGAACAGGGGCTCCTTGTAGTCCAGAAATACCTTTCTGTAAAAATCAAGATACTCCTCTTTCGTGCAGTCATTGGGATGTTTGGTCCAAAGCGGCGTTGTATCGTTGAGCGCAACCGGACGTTTTACGATCTTGACCCTGTCTCTTGCCGGTGAGATCTCAACCTTTTCCTTCTTGCCGTCTTTGCCTTCCTTTTCCTCGTACTTTGCTTCCTCGTGGATCTCTTCGATCACGGTATCCTTGTCGGTCACCTCGTCCTTGTCTATCGTCTCGTACTGCGTTTCGGCACCTTCCTTTTCCAGGAAGATCGGCACCGGCATAAACGAGCAGTACTTCTTGATGATCTCACGTGCACGGTATTCGTTGCAGAACTCCGTGCTGTCCTCATTCAGGAACAGAGTGATCTCCGTACCGACGTTTTCTTTCTTACCGTCCTCGATCGAATATTCTCCGTTTCCGTCACTCTCCCAGTGAACAGCCTTTGCGCCCTCCTTATAGGAAAGTGTATCGATATGCACCTCATCGGCAACCATAAAAGCCGAATAGAATCCCAGACCGAAGTGACCGATGATCTGGTCCTCATTTGCCTTGTCCTTATACTTCTCAATAAATGCGGTCGCGCCGGAAAACGCGATCTGCGTGATGTATTCCTCTACCTCATCCGCATCCATACCAAGTCCGGTGTCGATGAATTTGATCGTCTTATTCTCGGGGCTTACGATCACGGTGATCTTGTTTTCAAAATCATCCGGATAAGTATATTCGCCCATCATATCCAGTTTCTTCAGCTTCGTGATCGCGTCGCAGCCGTTGGAGATCATCTCACGCATGAAGATATCATGGTCGCTGTAGAGCCATTTCTTAATGATCGGCAGCAGATTGTCGCTGTTGATCGAGAGGTTTCCTGTTTTCTTTGCCATGTTCCTGTCCTTCTTTCCTGACTGTTATTTGGAAATATCTGTAAGGTTCCGCTCCGCAATTGTTGTTGTCCGGGCCGACTGACAGCATTTGCGGCGCGGAACATATCATCTATCCGAAAGATAGTCTATACTTGCTCCGATCAAAAGTCAACAAAAATTAGCACTCATTTTGTCTGAGTGCTAATAATTAAGAATCTGTTTATTTTTTCTTTAGAAATTCAGTCTGCAGCGCCCGTTTCTTCCCCGGCAAAATACCGGTCATAGACCTCGAAGAACCCGGTCGTGTTCACTGTCCCCTTCTTCTGATAATCAACGCTCTCCCACAGCGGTCCGTTCAAGTTGGAGGTCAGTGTCTTCACGTAATCCTCATAAATGGAATTGAACTCTTCCTGCTGCCGTTTCTTCAGGATCCCGGCCTTGTTGGCATCGGTCTCGTCCCTGTCAAAGGAGCTGGTACACATCAGGATATGGTAGCCGTACTCGGTCTCGACGATATCGCTGATCTCGCCGTTGTCGAGATTAAACGCCACCTCTTCAAACGCTGCCGGCATCACACCGCGGCCGAAGCCGTAGGCGCTCTCGGAATCCTCGTTGTAATCGGCGGCAACGATGTCAAAATCAGTTCCCGCTTTGATCTTACCCAGCGCTTCCTGCGCCCTGGCAAGCGCTTCCGCTCTCTGCTGTGCGCTGAACTCGATCCTAGTGCCGGTATTGGTCATCGAATATGTTTTGATCAGAATGCTCTTTACCGTCACGGCGCGGGCTTCATCGTCGCTGATCTCGGGCTGCACCGCATCGGTGATCGTATGATAGAGTTTGTCCGCCAGTGCGAATTCGTGGTAGAGCTGCCGGATCGTTGCGATACTGACATTCATCGCATCGATCTCATCGGCATTCAGAGACCGGAAATATTCATCCGCCGCGGCATCGGCAAGGTCGATCTCGTTCTGCTCGAGCGACACGCCGTAATCGTCCGCCAGCAGGTTCATGACCTTGATCTGCGCGATCCTGGCAAGGATCGTCTCTTTATAGGCGTCCCCGACGGTTTTGTCGCCGATCGGAACCTTCCAGATCTCCTCTCCGAAGATCTCATCGTAACGGTTCTCGGAATTGACCAGATAGACCATGATCTCCGGCAGATAGCAGGAGACCGTCTCGATCCGGAAGACCTCGTCGGGTTTAAAATCGGTGGTCAGGATGATCTCCGTCTTCTTGCCGCCGCACCCGGAAAGCAGCACAGCACTCAGTACAAGCAGGAGCATAACAAAACGGCATCCCCAGCAGGGGCTGCTGCTCTTCCCGAACGGATTGTTCCTGTATTTGATTATCAAGTTATGTAGACCGTTATTCATTTCTATCCCTGATCTTTTGCCTGATGATCATCTGCGAATAATTTTATGTCAACCTCACGCTTCCGCGATCAGCTGATCCATTTCCATGAGCAACTGCTCCTTTCCTCTGATGCAGATGCTCTGCATACCGCATTTGATCGCGCCTTCCACGTTCACCGGGCGGTCGTCAAAGAACAGGCACTCTTCGGGCTTAAGACCGTATTTATCCATCAGCGCATGGTAGATCCGCGCATCCGGCTTGCAGACATGGACCTCGTAGGAGATCACGGCGCCGTCCACATCTTCCCAGAACGATGCGTCCTTTACATGCATCGCAAACAGTTCCTTCCCGTAATTGGAAAGGATGTAGATCCCGTATCCGGCCGCTTTGACCTCTTTGAGTTTTGCCCAGACGTCTTCCCTGCCGATCGGCATCAGTTCCGGGTGGTCGAGAAAGAAGGCGATTGATTTTGCATCCTCGGGGT
>JAGCXZ010000102.1 GCA_017961065.1 Lachnospiraceae bacterium | reverse complement strand
CAAAGGCCGCCGTAACGATGATCTCAAGTCCCATCTTCTGCAGGGCCGTCAGTCCCATGGACCGTTTCAGCACGACTTTGACAAAATCATCCACAAAACCGATCAGGGCAAAACCTACCGTCATCAGCAGCACCGGAAGTACCAGCGGATACTGTCTGACATACAGAAGGCAGGTGATGATCAGCGGGATCAGAAAGATCACACCGCCCATCGTCGGCGTTCCGTTCTTCTGCAGATGACTCTGCGGTCCGTCTTCCCGTATCGTCTGTCCGAATTTCAGCTTATGCAGAAAAGGGATCATGACCGGTCCAAGCACTGCGGACAGCGCAAAGGAAACCGGCAGCGCAACAAATACCCATTTGTCCATTTCAATTCCTCCGGGTTATAGATCTGGTCGATCACTCATCCACAAAAGTGATCGGTGATGTATAGGTATCGGGAAGATCGGAAACCGTCGGATCGATCGGTCTTCCTGTCTCGGGATCCAAAAGATCGCCCGTTGTCGGGTCGATGGCGTATCCCGTTTCCGGATCGTACTGGATCTTCCGCTCCTTCTTTTCTTCTTCCGCAGGTTCTTCGGCTTCGCCTTCTTCCTGCGCACCTTCTTCCGTGCCTTCCACGCCTTCTTCTGTCTCTTCCTCTTCCGTCTCCTCTTCTTTCGTGGAGCCGTCCGAGAACAGCAGCTGTTTCTCGGCAAGTTCAGCCGCTTCTTCTTCCGTCAGTTCCTCTGTCTGGAACACATTCAGATACGGCAGGACTTCGGTAAGGATGTCTCTGGTCAGGACCGTGGCGAATTTGGCCGAAGCCTGATCCTGCGCATTCGGTTCGTCAATAACAGTATAGATCACGATCTGCGGATCGTCAGCAGGCGCGAAACCGATAAAGGAAACCAGATAGTTGTTGGTACCACGCGGCAGTTTCTCGGCCGTACCTGTTTTACCGCCGATCATGTAGCCTGCGGGTCTTGCGGTCTTACCGGTACCTTCCGTGACAACGTTGATGCATAACTGCTTGATCTTGCGGGATGTTTCCGTAGAGATCGTCTGCTTTAAGATACGCGGTTCGATCGCACGGACCGTCGCGCCCTCCGCATTCAGGACTTTGGTCACGAAATGCGGCTGATAGTAATATCCGCCGTTGATCAGCGAGCAGAAGCCCGTGATCATCTGGATCATCGTCGTGTTGAAACCCTGCCCGAACGATCCGACCGCAAGGTCGGTCGGGTTCATGACGGATTCATTGAACACCAGTGTGTCCGTACGGCTCTCGCCGGCCAGGTCGATATTGGTCTTCAGACCGAAGTTAAAGATCTTATTGTATTTCATGAACGTGCTTTTGCCGATCGTTGCGCCGATCTTCATGAACGCCACGTTACATGATTTCTCCAGCGCGCCCGAAAAAGTCAGGTCGCCGTGTCCGAGACGGTTGGAACAGTGGATCTCGTGCTCGCCGACGCTCAGCACGCCCTCACAGGTGTAAGTTTCGTTACCGGTAAGCAGACCCTCTTCGAGTCCGCAGGCCATCGTAAACGGTTTCATCGTCGAACCGGGCTCATAGGTCGAGTTGATGCAGAAATTCTTCCAGAGCGCATTCAGCGCTTCCATCTTGGCATTTTCATACGCTTCCGTATAAGCATCGCCGGGATTCTGTCCGGGGGTGAGCAAAACGGTCTGCCCGTCTTCCTGCGTCTGCCCCTGCTCTCCGGCCTGTTCCTGATTTTCCTGCCATTCCGTTCCCTGTTCTGTTCCTTCTGGTGGAGCGGCTTCTCCTTCCGGCTCAGTGGCCAGTTCCGGGTTCAGTGTCTGCACGGAGATCTCGGGCATTTCGATCGTAAGACCGCTCGTATCCCTCGGATTATTTAAGTCGAATACCGGATAACTTGCCATCGCAAGCACTTCTCCGGTATTAGGGTTCATGACGATCACACCGGTATTGGTGCTGCCGCTTCCCTCCCGGTATGCATTCCTGTATTCCTCATTGAAGGCAAGGATATGTTTCTCGACGATACTCTGGATATTGACGTCCAGAGAAGTCACGATCGTATGACCGTCCTGCGCCGGTTTGATCGTACGTTCCAGGGTCTCGTCATCATTTAAATATCCGTATTCCCTGCCGTTTGTTCCGTTTAATGTATCGTTGTAATACTCTTCCAGACCATAAATCCCTTCGTTGTCTCCCTGTACAAAACCGATCACGTCACAGGCCAGGGAATTGTAGGGATACTGCCTCTGGTAGGCATCTTCCAGCCAGACACCCTTGAAATCCGGATGCTCTGCGGGATTGTTGAGGATGTCCATCAGCGGACTTGTCACTTCAAAGCTCTGCTTTTTGGCGACAACCCTGTACTGGCTGGACGGATTCGAGCGGATAAAATCGCGCAGTTCGTCCTTCGTATAAAGGAAAGAGATATCCGTTGCATACAGTGCCTGCAGCGTTGTCTCAAGGAATTCGGCATCATTGCCGTTCAATGTCTTGGAATCCACGATGACATTGTATACCTTCTGGCTGACAGCCAGCTTGGATCCGTTCGAGTCGAGAATATCCCCGCGTTTTGCGACAAGCGTAACGCTGTCGTATTCCTGCTGGGAAAGTACCTGTTTCTTATATTTATCGCCGTTATCCCTGTTGATCGCAAAGAGCCTTACGCTCAATGAAATAAAAGCCACCAGTATCAGACCGAACAATACCGCCAGCTTCTTCTGCATCCTCATGGATAACTTCCGTTCTTCCTGTGGTTTACCCAATTCGTTAGCCCGCCTTAAAACCGGTAAAAATAACGGAACAGGGAAAAATCCCGTTCCCTGAAATTCAAAATGATCCGGATGTCTTTATGCGGACATCCAGATCATATTGTACCACATCTAGTGGAAACTCTCAATCTATATCTATATATTGTCTTACGTAGTCCGTATCGTCGCTTTCGTATTTCACGATCTGTTCCGGTGTCGCATACTGCATGCCCAGTTCGTTCATGGCGCGTTTTTTGATCTCTTCGAGCCCGACCGTACCCTTGATACGGCTCTCCGTATCGTCATTCTCGGCCTTGATCTCGTTCAGCCTGCTTTCCAGCACGGAGATCCGCTTGACGGAGTTGGTCACATCCGACTGCAGCTGCAGGTATTGCAGGCATCCGATCCCGGTTGCGACGATCGCAAGCGTCAGGAAAAATACGTAGCCGAAATTCATATGGCGTGCTCTTTCCCTGTTGCGTCGTGCCCTGTGACTGAGCTTGACTTCGGTCGGGATCTCGGCCGCTACGGGTTGCAACGCTCTTGCGGTGTTGCCGTAAATGTATTCGTCCTGATCACGATATGCAGTTCTTCCTCTTCCATGAGTTGTCGCCATAGATTACTCCCTATCCATGCATTTTTCAAACACGCGCAGCTTTGCGCTTTTGGCTCTCGGATTGTTGTCTCGTTCTTCTTCCGACGGCAGGATCGGTTTTTTGGTCACCATTCTGCCTGTCGGCTTCTTCCCGCATACGCAGACGGGAAAATCACTCGGACACGTGCACGGGTTTTCATTCCTTTTAAAGATCCCTTTTACGATCCTGTCTTCGAGAGAATGGAAGGTGATCACGCAGAGCCTTCCACCCGGCTTCAGCAGACCGATCATGTCATCCAGCGTATCCTTTAAGACATCCAGTTCCCTGTTGCATTCAATGCGGATCGCCTGAAATGTCTGTTTTGCGGGATGACCTCCCGTCTTCTTGATCTTCATCGGGATGGCTCCCTTAATGATCTCAACCAGTTCCCCTGTCGTTTCGATCGGCGCCTTTTCCCGTGCGCGCACGATCGCGGAAGCGATTTTGGAAGAGAAACGCTCTTCCCCGTACTCGAAGAGGATTCTTTTCAGATCCTCTTCCCGGTAGTGATTGACGACCTCCCTTGCCGTGAGCGGATTCCGTTGATCCATTCGCATATCCAAAGGCGCGTCTGACTGATAGGAGAAACCTCGCTCAGCCGTGTCCAGTTGGTAGGACGACACCCCAAGGTCCAGCAGCACTCCATTGATCCGATTCACGCCAAGCGACCGGCACACGCTGCCGATCTCCCGGAAATTACTCCGCACCACCGTGGCGCGGTCTCCGAAAGCCGACAATCTTTCCGTCGCGATTTTTACAGCGGTTTCATCCTGATCCAGTGCGATCAACCGACCT
>JAGCXZ010000101.1 GCA_017961065.1 Lachnospiraceae bacterium | reverse complement strand
GCTGGCCCATACACAGAGCGGTGTTACGGGATATCCGGGGTATCACACGATCCCGCTGAGCACGGCCGTGTCTTTACGGCCCGATTCGGATTATGCGATCATCTGGGATCTGTCCTTAGAAGGGGATCAGATACCGAACGTTTACGGCGACCGTACTTATACGGAAACAGGAACTCCGTATCTTGATTATGAAGCCGCCGTCCATCTGCAGGAAACCTTTTACAGGAAAGAATCGCCTTCGTGGACAGATACCGGAGGATGGTCAACTCCGGCCAATCTCAGACTGAAAGCTTATACGGATGATCAGGACATCATTGATCTGGCGGTTAACAAGGATGACCTCTCCTATGAAGAAACGACACTATATTCCGTATACGGAGAGACGGCGCTTCCGGAAGCGAATATTTCTCTCTCTGCAATCGCGCTGACCCAGGATGCGGATTATACCGTAACGTTCTACCCGTCCGATGCCGATCCGGAAGAGACGGATCCGCTTGAGGCGGTTACAGACTGCGGGGATTATGTCATGGAGATCACCGGCATAGGTGCCTATAAGGGCACTGTCCTGACCCCCGTGCATCTTCTCATTGTTCCGAGATCGCTGGCTGCTGCGGCCGTTACGGTCGTGCCGCAGGAATACGATCCTGCAGGCGATTACCATCCGGTTTCCGAAGTGAGACTTGGCGGGACTCTGCTGCAGGAAGGGACGGACTACAGTTGTGAGATCAGTGTGCAGGACATGACGGGTACCGTAACCGTCACCGGAATGGGCAATTACAGCGGAAGCCTGTCCCGGACCTTTACGATCAACGGAAAGATCAATATCGCAAAAGTAAGCGTTTCGTCTGTCCCCAATTATATCTATGACGGAGGCCGTCCGATCGAACCGGAACCGTTGCTCCGCTACAGGGCGAATGTGAGGTCGCCTTATAAGGATCTTGTCCGGACGCAGGATTACGATCTGGAGTATGCGGACAACATCAATGCCGGCACGGCAAAGATCACGATCATCGGGAAAGGAAGGTACTGCGGAACCAAAACAGCGACCTTTAAGATCGTGCCCTATCCATACAGTGCCGGTTCCTATATCAGGATCACATATGCCGATCTGGAAGGCACCGTTCCGGTCGCGCAGTATACGAAGAGCGGCGCCAGGCCGGAGGTGAGCATTACCTTTGAGAGAGAGATCGACGGGACGCCTGTCGTGCTGGAAGAGCTTACGGAGGGCGTGGACTATACGCGGACCTTTGCCAACAATCTCGCAGTGACGACAGAGCAGACCCGGAAAAAACCTTCCGTGACCGTTAAGTTTAAGGGGAATTATAAAGGCTCCGTTCCGGCTCAGAACTTTATCATTCAGGACAATAACAGACTGGCCGACGAGGTGAAGAGCGTTACGGTTGCGGATCAGGTTGCGGGAAAGAAGGCCGGCTCCTGGAAGTCTGTTCCGGAGATCATTGATAAAAACGGGAAGAAACTGACGATCGGCAAAGACTGCCTGGTTTATTACTATTATACGGAGGAAACAGTCCTGCCGGACGGCACGGTCAGAGAAGCGGATTCTGTCGTCATGCCAAAGGATGTTGTGCCGTCAGGAACCGTGATCGGATTGCGGATCGGCCCGCTGAACTACAGCGGGGAGTCGCTCTCTTATAAAAAGGAACCATGGAAACAGTCCCTGGTCTACAGGATCGTTGGCAGATCGGTTACCAGAGCGGCCGTAAGGGTAAACGCGAAGACCTATCCGGCGATCATGCCGGAGGAGGGAGTACAGCTCAGCGCGGCGGATCTTAAAGTGACATACGGCAGGAACACGCTGACCTGTTCGGAGGATGGAGTCAACGGCGATTATGAGATCGTAGCCGGCTCCTATGTCAATAACAAAAAAGCGGGAACGGCAAGTGTTACGATCCGCGGCCTGAACGGATACGGCGGAACGAAGAAGGTATCGTTTAAGATCATGCCAATGCCACTCCAAACAGGCGGGATCACAGTTACCGCAGCAGACAGCCCGTACGTAAAGGGCGGTGTGAATGCACCCGTAACGGTCATCAGCAACGCCGGAAGCGTGGGTGAAAAGACTCTCGTTGAGGGAATAGATTACACGGTTTCCTACAGCAACAACAAGACGGTCAGGGGTAAAGACGAACTGCGTCCGCCGACCGTAAAGGTCAAAGGGAAGGGCAATTACAAGGGCACGCTGACGGCAACGTTTACGATCACCGGACAGGATCTTACCGAAATGCTTCATACAGGCGGACAGAGTTCTGCTTTTGCACCGGATGTGAAGTATTCAACCAAGAAGAATGCATGGAAATCCAAGCCCGTTCTCAAAGATGTCAACGGAAAGAAACTTTCAGCGTCTGATTTTACCGTTACAGACTATGTCTATGCTGAGACAACCTATATCGGCAACAGGAAATACCCGCAGGGTACGAGCATTGACCCCGTGAACGGACTGGAGATCGGGATGAAGATAAATGCCGTGATCGAAGGAGAAGGTGCGTATACCGGAACCTGTACGTGCACCTACTCGATCGTACGGTGATCATATATTCAAAGGAGAACAATATGCAGGAAACAGAGATCAAAGCGTTATTGGAAAAGCAGAGGAAGTTTTTCCGGAGCGGGAGAACGCTGCCGGTTGATTTTCGGATCAAGGCACTTCTCAGGCTGCAGAAATGCATCAGAGGACACGAAAGAGAGATCTGCAGGGCATTGAAGCAGGATCTGGGAAAGAGTGCCACGGAAAGCTATATGTGCGAAGTGGGACTGGCTCTTTCCGAACTCAGTTACATGCTGAAACATGTCAGAAAGTTTGCCGGGATCCGGCATGTGAAAACAAGCCTTGCCAATTTCGCAGCCAGCAGTTTTGTGAAGCCTTCTCCTTACGGCAATACGCTGATCGTCAGCCCGTGGAATTATCCGTTCCTGCTCACGATCGATCCGCTGATCGATGCGCTTGCGGCCGGAAATACGGCAATCATCAAACCATCCGCATATTCACCGGCAACATCCGAAGTCTTAAAAAAGATCATCACGACCTGCTTTCCCGAAGAATACGTGGCCTGCGTTCTGGGCGGAAGGGCGGAAAACGCCTGCCTGTTCTCACAGAAGTTCGATATGATCTTTTTCACCGGCTCACAGGCTGTGGGCAGGGAAGTACTGAAGAATGCTTCGCAGTACCTGACACCCGTTACACTGGAACTGGGCGGAAAAAGCCCCTGTATCATAGACCGCAGCGCCAATCTGAAGCTCGCGGCCAGAAGGATCGTCTGGGGCAAATTCTTAAACTGCGGGCAGACGTGCGTGGCTCCGGATTATTTCTTTGCGGAGGAATCCATAAAGGATGAGCTGATCGCGCTGATCAAAAAAGAGATCGTGAAACAGTACGGATCCGATCCGTTGCATAACGAATCCTACGGAAAGATCATCAACGAGAAGCATTTTACCAGGGTCTGCGGCCTGATCGATCCCGCAAAAGTCGTACATGGCGGAAAGTCCGACAAAGAGACCCTTAAGATCGAACCTACCGTGATGGACAATGTGGCGCTGACGGATGCGGTGATGCAGGAGGAGATCTTCGGACCGCTTCTGCCCGTGCTTTCCTATACCGATCTTGATGAGGTGACCGGGTATATCAGGGAGCATGACAGACCGCTTGCGCTCTATATCTTCTCAAACAACAAAGCTACGGTCCGCAAGGTGCAGGATACGATCAGTTTCGGCGGCGGATGCATCAATGATGTGATCGTGCATCTGGCTTCGACGGAAATGGGATTCGGCGGTGTCGGAGAAAGCGGTATGGGCGCTTATCACGGCAAGACCGGATTTGATACGTTCTCGCATCATAAGAGCATCCTGGAAAAGAAAAACTGGATCGATCTTCCTTTCCGCAATCAGCCCTATACCGGTCTTGCAGCGAAATTATTTCATACCATGCTGAGATAGGATGATTCAGACGGTTGCCTCGGCGGTCGCGATCAGATCGATCCCCGTACCGGCCACATTGGCAACGACTACATCGCCTGTTGCAACAGGCGCTTCTATACACAGATCCTTAAGCGCGTTCACGCAGGCAAAGATCTTGTCTTTGGGAACGGGTTCTGCCGTTTTAACGGATATAACGGGTTTACTGCCGCCGGACACCTTCACATTGGATGTGACGATGCGTACGGGGGCGGTAACCTCGTTTCTGGCATATGTCTCACCACGCTCACACGTATTTCCGGTCACGGAAGTCACTTCCCCGTCTTTGACAGTCACATTCACGATACAGCCCGCAGGACAGTTGATGCAGGGCAGTGTATAAGTTACGCTTCCGTCAGGAGATGTTGTGACATCATTCGGGTTCACGCCGTTCTTTGTGGCATTCCTTGCGGCAAATTTCTTCATCAGCGCCGTTTCGGGATCGAGTTCCCTGTGCAGATCCGTTCCGGAGCCGGAGAATCCTGCGATATATGCCGCGGCGTTCTTGCCGGCCTGTACGGCTTCCTTGGAAACATTATCGACAAGGTCATGTACATGGAGTACGTTTCCGCAGGCAAACACACCCGGGCAGCTGGTTTCGAGATCATCGCTTACGATGGCGCCTCTGGTAGCAGGCGACATGTCAAGTCCCATATTCCGGGAAAGTTCGTTTTCCGGGATCAGGCCGACGGACAGCAGGAGCGTATCGCATTTCACTTCTTCTTCGGTTCCCGGTATGGGTTTTAAGTTCTCATCCACTTCTGCGATCACAACGCCTTCCACTCTCTTTTCCCCGAGAATGCGGATGACCGTATGACTTAAGAGCAGCGGGATATGAAAATCATCCAGGCACTGTACAATGTTACGCTTAAGTCCGCCGGAATAAGGCATGATCTCCGCAACCAGTTTCACCTTTGCGCCCTCAAGCGTCATGCGTCTTGCCATGATGAGTCCGATGTCACCGGAACCGAGGATCACAACCTCACGCCCCGGCATGTATCCGTCGATGTTGACGAATTTCTGCGCGGTACCGGCAGAGTAGATGCCGGCCGGACGGTATCCCGGGATGTTCAGCGCCCCGCGCGGTTTTTCCCGGCAGCCCATGGCTAGGATCACGGCCTTTGCTTTCAGTATCTGCATGCCGAATTCGGAACTCATGGCGGTCACGAGTTTGATCACGTTTCCATTTTCTTCCATCGGCTCGATGTTCATGACCATCGTATTCAGCTGATACGGGATCGAAGCATCCACGGTCATTTTAATGTAACGCATGGCATATTCCGGACCGGTCAGCTCCTCATTGAACGTGTGGAGACCGAACCCGTTGTGGATACACTGATTCAGGATACCGCCGAGTTCCTTGTCCCGCTCCAGGATCAGGATCGATGTAATGCCGTTTTCCTTCAGGGCCAGCGCGGCTGCCAGACCGGCAGGACCTCCGCCGACTATGATCGCATCGTATAATTTATGCATTCTGGTCATCCTCCGTCTGCTTGATTTCACCGGTCAGGATCTCGGATCCACGGCCCTTCTTGGTGATCTTATCGATCGGAATACCGAGCTCCCTGCTTAAGATCTCCATGACCTTCGGGTAACAGAATCCGCCCTGACAGCGGCCCATGTTGGCGCCTGTGCGGCGTTTTACGGCATCCAGTGTGCGCGCGCCCAGCGGACGCCGGATCGTCTCCAGGATCTCCCCTTCCGAGACGGAAGCGCAGCGGCAGATGATATTGCCGTATGCGGGATCCTTTTCGATCAGAGCTTTCTGCTCCTCGGGCGGTAAGAATTTCATATAGGTAAACGGCTGCAGAGTCGGGATGAAATCGGGGTTCGTTTCAGGGTGCAGACGCTCCCTGATCAGATCGGCAACCATGACACCGATCGCAGGACTTGCCGTCAGCCCCGGTGATTCGATCGCGGCCGCATCGATAAAGTTCGGACTGCCTTCGATCTCGCCGATCACGAAATCGCCGCGGTCACCGTGCGGACGAAGACCTGCAAAGGACGTGATGACTTCACGCATGGGCAGATCCTTTACGGCTGACGCGCCGGGTGTATTGACGGCGTTCAGACCCTCCTGTGTGGTGAACGTTCCTTCCTTATCGTCCAGATCCGTCGCGGTCGGACCGACCAGAAGGTTGCCGTGGATGGTGGGAGAAACCAGGATCCCTTTGCCGAGCGCGGAAGGCATCCGGAATATCGTACGCCCCACATGCTTACCGGCCGTTACATCCAGCAGGCAGTATTCGCCTTTTCTCGGAGTGATCGTTAACCTGTCGCTTGTCATCATGTTGTGGAACTTATCGGCATATACGCCGGCAGCATTCACAACTGCTTTTGCGAAAAACGAAACGTTCAGGTCCTTTTCGGGATCGAACTCGTCATATTGTACCGCGTCGATACGATACCCGCCGTTTTCTTTGATGATGTTTTCGACATTCGTCAGAAGATGAAAATCAACCCCGTTGATGCAGGCGCTTTCGGCGAGCGCGCTCGTCAGCCGGAACGGACATACGATCCCGCCGGTCGGCGCAAAAAGCGCTGCTTTTGTATCATCGGAAAGGTTCGGCTCCATGGCAAGCGCCTCTTCCCTTGAGATGATCTTAAGTCCCTGTACGTTATTTGTCAGACCGCGTTCATAGAGTTCCTGCAGATGCGGCAGATCATCGTCGCTTAAGGCCACGACCATGGACCCGTTCCGCAGGAACGGAATGCCCAGATCCTTTGCAAGCTGCGGCATCATTTCCGATCCCTGCACGTTCAGTTTCGCCTTGAGCGTACCGGGTTTCGCATCATAACCGCCATGAACGATCCCGCTGTTTGCTTTGGACGTACCTTCTCCGATATCGGAATTCCTGTCCAGAACAGCGGTGCGGAGTCTGTATCGCGACAGCTCTCTGGCGATGGCAGAACCGGTCACGCCCGCGCCGATAATGATCACATCATAGTCCTTCATTTCCTGAGTCTCCTTGTTTCTGTTTTATCCGTCTTCTCTTGCCCAGTCAAAAGCACGTTTGACGGCTTTTTTCCATCCGTTGACACGTTCGCTCCGCTCTTCCTCCGAGATCTGCGGCGTAAATACACGGTCGATCTGCCAGTTGGAGAGAACGTCTTCTTTGTTTTTCCAGTATCCGACGGCAAGGCCCGCAAGGTATGCCGCGCCCATGGCAGTCGTCTCCACGCAGGCGGGCCGCTTTACGGGCGCACCGGCGATATCTGCCTGTGCCTGCATCAGAAAATCATTGGCGCTTGCACCGCCGTCCACCTTAAGCGATGTCAGCGGGATACCGGAATCGGATTCCATGGCCTTGATGACTTCGTCCGCGGAATAGGCGATCGATTCGAGCGTCGCGCGGATGATATGATATTTGTTGACACCTCTGGTCAGGCCGACGATCGCGCCTCTGGCGTACTGATCCCAGTATGGCGCGCCCAGTCCCGTAAAAGCGGGAACCACATAGCAGCCGTTCGTATCTTTGACTTTTCGGGCCATATAATCGGAATCCGCAGCCGAATCTATCATGCGCATCTCGTCCCTGAGCCACTGGATCGCCGCTCCGGCAACAAATATGGATCCTTCCAGAGCGTAGTTCACCTTGTTGCCGATCCCCCAGGCGATCGTGGTCACCAGACCGTTTTTGGAGAAGATCGGCTGCTCTCCGGTGTTCATCAGCATGAAGCAGCCGGTGCCGTAGGTGTTCTTGGCTTCGCCCTTTTCGAAACAGGTCTGCCCGAACAGCGCGGCCTGCTGGTCGCCGGCGGCTCCGGCGATCGGGATGGGCGCTCCGAAAAAGGAATCGTCTGTCATTCCGTAGACATAGCTGTTAGCGACAGGCGTCGGAAGCATGCATTTGGGAATGTTGAGTTCACGCAGGATATCATCGTCCCAAGTCAGCGTGTTGATGTTAAAGAGCATGGTACGGCTTGCGTTCGAATAGTCGGTGACATGCACACGGCCTTTGGTGAGCTTCCAGATCAGCCAGGTCTCAACGGTTCCGAAGAGAAGTTCGCCGTTTTCCGCGCGCCGCCTTGCATCCGGAATGTTTTCGAGGATCCAGTGAAGTTTGGTCGCGGAGAAATAGGCGTCGATGATCAGGCCGGTCTTACGCCGGAAAGATTCGGTGAGTCCCTTTTCCACAAGAGAATCACAGTATTCGCTCGGTCTGCGGCACTGCCAGTCAATGGCGTTGCAGATGGGGTCTCCGGTTATTTTGTCCCAG
>JAGCXZ010000008.1 GCA_017961065.1 Lachnospiraceae bacterium | reverse complement strand
GTTCCTCCCACAAAGGCGAACTTGATCAGCTGCCAGAGCAGGGCCGTGTTCTTATTTTTAGTTTCCCTGATTTGTGGTTCCCCGATGTTGTATGATCAGTAATACCGTCAGAATGATCGTAAAAGTATAGTACAGGCAGGCCGCCATGATCCAGACATACCTTTCTTCGCCGAGCAGCCGCATGATAAAGAACATAAAGAGCACAAGCAGTGCATAAAAACAAACCATCGCGCGGTTACCCTTTTGATCGGGCGTCGCGTCTCCCTCACAGAAGGAAGCAGCGACCAGGATCAGCGGGAAGAAATCATATATCCTGTGATACAGGATGATCAGCGACCAGAGCAGCAGGACCGAGATCAGCATCCCGTCGCTGTTTTCGTCCGCCCTTAGCGCGATCACGAACAGCCCTGCCATGATCAGGGCCGCCAGAAGAAAAGCAGCGCCCGAGCCGTTTAATAGGGCTCCGAGATCCATTCCGCCCTCGGCGATCAGAGCCGAAGAGACTTTCAGCGGCTGCAGGATCATGTCGATCACGCTCTCATGCAGCCAGAAAGCCGCGCCGACCGTTGCGATCACATGAACGGCAACCGACAGGATCAGTTCCTTCCATTTCCGCTTGTATACAAAGTAGAGGGCAAGCGGTGCCGTCAACGTGTATTTAAAATAACTGACCGCCAGGCACAGCGCAGCAGGAATGCTCCCGTTCTTTTTCTGCGCAAGAAAGACCGCAAGCAGGAAAAAGAAGAACGAGAACAGCGTATGCTGTCCGACGCCCAGCTGGTTGCGGTACGGTGTCCCGGCCAGCATCAGGAGGCTGAGCACCGCGAACAGATACCCATCCGTCCGTGCAAAAAACGTGCGCCGCAGCAGCCATATGATACCCGCGCTGCAGAGCAGGTTCGTAACGATCCATGCGATCCTTGCCGCTCCCGGTGCCAGAAAAGCATAGGGCAAAAGCAGCATCAGCAGGGACGGAAACTGGTTGGCTTCCATCTTCTGCGGCGCATCGATCGACTCATAGTACGCGTAATAGTCCTGAAATGCCGCATCATCCGGCACAGCGTCCCCGGTAAGGGATACCGTGTAAGGATTGATCCCAAGCGAGAGCGCCTTGGCGGCATCCCACTGGAAATCCTGGCTGAACCTGTATGCGTTGCTGACCCCTTTTGCGATCGAGATCGCGGCCATAATGCCGAGGACGAGCAGCGTCAGAACACGGAATATCCTGTTTTCATAAAGGCTCCGTACGCATTTTTCCATATCAGATGATTCCGATCAGAGCATCCATTAACGTCTGCAGCTTCTCTTTGGTGTCTTCCATGTTCTCACCGCGTACACCCATGTAAAACTTCAGCTTCGGCTCCGTTCCGGAAGGTCTTAAGCAGCACCAGGAGTCGTTCTCGAGTTCAAAATAGAGAACATTGGACGTCGGCAGGCCGGTCCCAGACACACCGCCCGTCACAAAATCCGTCACCTGATCCTTCTGCATGTCTCTTAAGCACAGGGCCTTCAGATCGCCGAATGCTTTGGGCGGATCGTTCCGGAATTTCTCCATGATGTCCTTGATCTGCTGCGCTCCCTCAATGCCCTTGAGCGTCAGGGTGTGGATACCCTCCATGTAGAAGCCGTGTTCGGCGTAGATCTTCTGCATCTGATCCCAGACCGTGATGCCCTGCTTCTTGCAGTAAGCAGCCACTTCGCACAGGCACATAACGGCAACAACGGCGTCCTTGTCCCTGGCATGCGTGCCGACCAGACAGCCGTAGCTTTCCTCGAGACCGAATACATACTCGTTCTCATGCGTTTCTTCAAACTGCTTGATCTGCTCACCGATATACTTGAATCCGGTCAGGACCTTGATGAGCTTTAAGCCGTAATCCCTTGCCAGCGCATCTGCCAGATTCGTCGTAACGATCGACTTGATCAGCGCGCCGTTTGCGGGAAGCGTACCCATTTTCTTCTTTTCGCGCAGAATGTACTCCGCGATCAGCATGCCGGACATGTTTCCGGTAAACGGGATATATTCGCCGGTTGCCGTATCCTTTGCGTAGATACCGAGTCTGTCGGCATCCGGATCGGTCGCCAGAATGATGTCCGCATCCTTCTCTTTTGCCAGTTTCAGCGCCAATGTGTAGGCTTTCGGATCCTCCGGATTCGGATACTCAAGCGTCGTAAAATCAGGATCCGGCAGTTCCTGCTCGGGAACCACGAAAACATTCTTAAAGCCGAGTTCCGACAGGATCCGCCTTACCGGCAGATTGCCCGTCCCGTGGAACGGTGTTTAGACGATCCGGATGTCATCCGCCACCTCGTGGATGATCTCCGGGTGAATGATCTGCTTCTTCAGTTCCGCCATGTATGTGTCGTCGATCTCTTCGCCGATCACTTTGTAAAGGTGCTTTGCAATGGCCTCTTCCTTGCCCATGGTCTTCACGTCATGGTAATCCGTAACGGCCTTGGCTTCATTGACGATATCCACGTCCTTGGGGGATGTGACCTGCGCGCCGTCCTCCCAGTATACCTTGTAGCCGTTGTACTCCGGCGGGTTATGGCTTGCGGTGATCACGATGC
>JAGCXZ010000100.1 GCA_017961065.1 Lachnospiraceae bacterium | reverse complement strand
TGTATTATTACAGGCAGCTGCAGGATTCGGCCACTTATCAGTACAGGGAAAACGGCATTGTCGTCTTTACGGACGCGCTCCTGAAGCTGAAAGAGTTTCTGGAACAGTACCGTAAGTCGGACTACTTTTGGCAGGTCTATTACATGCGCTGCATGTTTTTCTTTTTGGAGAGCATGGATATGGATTACTGCAACGCGGATAACCCCAAACCGTTTGGGACAAGGATGCGTGAGATGCGTGCCGTTCTGCAGCAGGATCCGTACCGGGATGCCTTCCGGAAACTGTCCTATGAGCATCTTACTTTTGCCAAAAAGATCCCGTTGTTTCTGATCCGCAGGGGATGGGTAAGACTGCTTGCGCTGTTTTACGGCGTATACCGCAAGACAAAACGGAATTGAGGAAAACGTATGAAAGCCTTTTTGCTTGCTGCCGGTATGGGCAGCAGACTGAAACCGATCACCGACACAACGCCTAAGTGCCTGGTGGAGATCGGCGGACATCCGATGCTTGACTGGTGGGCCAAACTGTTTATAGAAGCCGGTGTCTCGGAAGTCCTGATCAATACGCATTATCTGCACGAAAAAGTGCATGAATATATCAGGGAATACAACGCAACGCACCGGGAGCTGCAGTGGGTGGAAGTATATGAAGAAAGGCTGCTTGGAAGCGGCGGAACGGTGCGGGACAACTGGACGTTCGTTGAGGGCGAGAAGGATTTTCTGATCTGCTATGCGGACAATCTCACGGATATGGATCTGGGGAAAATGATCCGCTTTCATCAGAGCCATCCCGGCGAACTGACCATGGGCCTGTTCCATACGGGCGTTCCGAAACAGTGCGGGATCGCTGCGCTGGATGAGGAAGGACGCATTTGTGAATTTGTCGAGAAGCCGGAGAACCCCAAAAGCAATCTGGCAAATGCCGGCGTTTATGTGGCGAGGGCTTCCATCAGGGAGCTGCTGAAAGAGCAGGAGATCCTGGATTTCGGAAAGGATGTGCTGCCGCAGCTGATCGGCAGGATGTACGGCTACCCCATTGAAGCTTATTTCATAGACATCGGAACGATGGAAAATTACCGGAAAGCCCGGGAGGATTGGAAATATGATTATTACAAAGACACCTTTTCGCGTTAGTTTTGCCGGAGGCGGCACCGACATCAGGGATTACTACAAAGAAGACTACGGTGCGGTCGTCAGCATCGCGATCAACAAATATATGTATATCACGGTCAACAAGCGGTTTGAGGACAGTATCCGCGTCAGCTATTCCAAGACGGAGATCGTGGGCGATGTGGAAGAGATCCGGCACGAACTGGTTAAGGAGAGCCTGAAAATGGCAGGCATCAGCAAGGGGATCGAGATCACTTCGATCGCGGATGTACCGTCCGGGACAGGCCTTGGTTCATCTTCCTGCTTTACCGTCGGCCTGCTGAATGCGCTTTTTACCTACACGGGAAGCAATCTTTCCGGTGAGGAACTGGCAGACCTTGCCTGCAAGATCGAGATCGACATCCTCGGCCATCCGATCGGAAAGCAGGATCAGTATGCCTGCGCCTGCGGCGGCATCAACTACTTCCGTTTTCTGGCCGATGAGAGTGTGGAGCGGGAGAAAATTGTATTTGATGAATACAGTATGCGGGATCTGAACCGCAAGTTCATGCTGTTCTATACGGGAATGCGCAGAAACGCCAACGAAGTCTTAAAGGATCAGAAGCGCAAGACGGAAGCCGGCAGAAAGATGCTGGATCAGATGCGTGACCAGGCAGACCGGCTCAAAGAAGATTTCAAGAAAAACGGTTTTACGGATGATATTGCCCGCGTCCTGCACGAAGGCTGGGTGATGAAGAGTTCCCTTTCCGACAAGATCTCCAATTCGGAACTGGACAGGATGTATGAGACAGCCATCCGCGCAGGTGCCAAGGGCGGAAAGGTTCTGGGCGCAGGCGGCGGCGGTTTTCTGCTTGTTTACTGTGACGAGCCGAAACAGGACGCGGTCAGAGGCGCACTGGGACTGAAGGAAATGGAAGTCAGGATTTCCGAATACGGCAGCAGGGTGGTTTATTTTGGATAAAAAAACAGTCATTTTTCTGGACAGGGATGGCACGATCAACCGGAAGGCCGGACCGCATTCCTATGTGACCAAATGGGAGGATTTCAAACTCCTGCCGGGAGTTGCGGAAGCGATCAGGCTCTGTAATGAACGCGAATGGCCCGTTGCAGTGATCACCAATCAGCGCTGCGTGGCAAGAGGACTGAGTACGCTTTCAGAGATTGAAGCGCTGCATGAACGCGTGAACCTGGAGCTTAAAAAGACAGGCGCGCACATAGATGCCTTTTTCATCTGTCCGCATGCTGTCGGAGAATGCACATGCCGCAAACCGGAAGCCGGCCTGTTTTACAAGGCCGAGGAATGGCTGAAGAGTCTGGGGATCAGCGTGGATAAGGACAGGTCCTACATGATCGGAGATGCCGCGTCTGATATGGCTGCCGGCAAAAAGTACGGTATCAGGACCGTTTATCTGAATGAGACGGTACCGGAAGAGAAAATAACGGATGCGGACCTGATCTGCAAAGATCTGCATGAGGCGGTCCGATCCATTATCGATAAAGGAGAACGCAATGGATTATAAGGAATACATTACAAGATACATCGAAAGGGAGCGGGAAGCGCTCGCGATGCTGGATGCGGAAGAGATCAACCGCGTGATCAACGTGCTGCAGGAAGCGCGCGAAAAGGAAGCGGATATCTACGTGTTCGGCAACGGCGGCAGTGCGTCGACAGCCAGCCACATGACGGGTGATTTTAACAAAGGCGTATCCCAGATGAGTGCCGGCAGGAAATACAGGATGCATTGCCTGTCCGACAATATCACCTCGATGATGGCGATCGCGAATGATTTTTCCTATGAGGATGTATTCGTAAAGCAGCTGGAAGGGCGCCTTAGGAAAGACGATCTCGTGATCGGGATCTCGGGAAGCGGCAATTCGGAGAATGTTCTGCGTGCCGTAACCTATGCGCAGTCTGTCGGCTGCAAGGCGATCGTCGTTACCGGATATGACGGCGGTAAGCTTAAGAAACTGGCGGATTATCATCTGGATGTACCCTGCAATGACATGCAGATCTCCGAGGATGTGCATCTGGCATTTGATCATCTGATGATGAATGTTCTGATCAGCGCGGATCAGAAATAGGGGGACGGAAGTGGGCAACGACAATAAAGAACCGATCGTTTCGGTGATCATGCCGTGTTACAACACGGTGAAATACATGCACAAAACGCTGACAAGCCTTTTCGGACAGTCTTTAAAGGACTTCGAGGCTGTTTTTGTGAACGACGGCAGCACGGACGGAACGAAAGAACTGCTTGAGCAGGTCAAGGCGGAGCATCCCGATCAGGTGACGCTGATCCACAAGGAAAACGGCGGGCAGTCCGAAGCCAGGAATGTCGGGCTGGATGCAGCAAAGGGGAAATATATCGTCTTCCTGGACAGTGATGACTATATCGATACGGATTACCTTGAGGTGCTCGTTCATGCAGCCGAGGAAAACAACTCGGAAATGGTGCTGTCCGGACAGCATAAGGTGGACGAATACGGCAGTACGATCTTCAATATCGACTACCCGATCCATCAGTACCCCAATTATGCGCTGCGGCGTCTGAATCCGCACGGCAAACTTTACAGCAGGGAATTTCTGAACAGGCATCATATCCGCTTCGCTGTCGGCAAGAAGTATGAAGACAACCCGTTCAACCTGATGGCGATGTTCCTGTGTAAAAATCAGGTGATCCTGCAGTATAACGGCCACTATCAGCTGATCAGGAGCGACAGTTCCACGGCGATCGGTATCGACCCCGAAAAGATCCCCTATGACGCGCTCGAGGAGGCCATTGCTTATGTGACGGAGCATAAGGATCTGGTCGCCGATATGGACCTTTTTGAGTTCACGGTGCTTTCGTTCATGACATATTTCATCTTTCAGGGGAACCGGAAACACATTTATACCAAAAAGCAGGTAAAGGGCAGAAAGAGCGATCTGTCCGTGATCCGGAAACTGTGTGATTTTACGAAGGAACTGATCCCCAAATATCTGCCGAAATACTATAAGAATCCGCATGTGGGGATCTTTAAGGAAAGAGAATTGATGTTCTCGCAGCGCGCGGGCGTGTGGCTCTTTGTCAGACTGCTGCGCATGCACCTTCTGAAGCCGTTTACGGTGACTTTTTACAGGCTGTTCTAGAGGCGGCGTCTGTTCTGCAGGTAGTAGATGACACGCCTTGGCAGATAGAGCAGCCGGTCGATCTTCTGGTGGAAGACGGCATGGTCTTCATAGCGTTTTCCCTGATAGATCCGGTTGCGTCTGAATGCCTTTTCGGGATCCTGACTTAAGATATGATATAAATAATCCGATACATAGTTCTTTTCCAGACAGGTTCCTGCCGAAGAATCCGCAGCAAGAACCGGCGCTTTGAGCATTTCCAGAAAGCGGTCATCATCCTGATCGATCCGTCTGATCTCTTCCACAACATCCGAAAATGAATCAAAATCATGGCAGTTAATGAACGACTGCGGATTGAATTCGGAGGCGATATCCGGGTTGCCCCAGTAGATGGGCACGGTCTGTCCCGCAAAAGCCTCGATGAGCTTTTCCGTGGTATAACCCGGTGCGGATGTATTTTCAAAACACATGGTGAATTTATAGTTTGTCTCAAAGGCGATCTTGTCCGCGACGGGACCGCCTACGTTATTTCTGTATTTTCCGCCGGAATCCACCTGCTTATAAGCTTCCAGCGCGTTGATCATTTCATCCCTGGCGGGATCCGAGAGGGCATTGCTGATCACATAATTACAGAACTTTTTGGTTTTTATGTCGTAGTCTGCCGGCAGCTCATGCTTTGAAAGCGCCCTCTGACAGGCATCCTCATACAGAACGTAGAGCGGGAGCCGCAGATAGCGGTCGGAAAACGTGATCGGCTGGAATCCCATGGCATAGTCGACCAGATTAAAATCGGGACAGAGATTCTCACCGGTAAAATAGATCTTTACGCAACGGTATTTCAGATGTTTGCTGCCGAAATTGGAGCAGAATACAAAATCGGGCTTGTCGGAAATGACAACCTTGAAATGACCGGATAAGGCGTCCGTTATGAAATTGTCTTCGGGATCAAAGCCGTCCCAGAAGTCGGAAAAATTGATCTTAACAGTGTTCATTTTGTCCTCTGTGAATGCGCTGGATCTTGCGGATCGCAAAGATCACCCATTTGGGAAAGTGATCCATTACAAACTGCTTGATCTTCAGGCTGCGGATCTTACGCCGGTATGTCTTGTCGGAATACAGATCGATCCCGTGTGCTCGCTGTATCTCCACGGTCTCAACAAAAGTGTCGTGAAGCGCCAGAGAGGAGAGTCCGTCAAGCGTTACGATGCATACCTGCATGCCAAGATCGCAGAACTTCCGTCCCTGCCTGTAAGCGCTTAAGAGAAAGTCATAGTCGGCACCGATCCGGTATTGCTCGCAAAAAGGGATCTCCGTAAGGAGCGTGCGTCTGGCGAACACGGACTGGTGCGAAAACGGCATGCGCTTTTCGATCAGGGAAAGGTCTTTTACAAAGCGGTAACGCTCCCCGAATTCGATGGCGGCCGCGTCTCCGTAGAAGATATCCGGGAGCCGGTTTTCCGCTTCGATCTTTTTTGCAACACCCGTCAATGTGCCGGGCTCAAACAGGCAGTCATCCGCGTTCAGGAAATTCACATATTCCCCGGATGCGTGCTTCAGACCGTGGTTCATGCCTTCATATATGCCGTGGTCTTTTTCGCTGTATACGGCAAAATCTATCCCGGCTTTGTCAAAGGAATCCCGGAAGGATTCGGCAACCGAAACCGTCCCGTCGGTGGATCCGCCGTCCATGATGATGTATTCAAAATCACGAAAATCCTGAGACAGAACGGAACGGATCGTTTTCTCTATACAGTCCTGCGCATTATGGCAGGTTGTGACCACAGAAATCAGTGCCATAGATTCAGTCCTCTGCTGGTTGATAAAATGCCGGCAACCATAAGTATAGTTGAATTCACGCGACAAATCAACTATACTTATATGGAGTATGTCAACAGTTAGAGGGCTTTTATGTTGAAAAGAAAACTGACTGAGATCGGGTCATCTTTATACCGGAATCTGATTTATCCGTTTGTACGCCCGTTCATCGAAATAAAAACGAAGAGTGTTATGCGCCCGGGGTCCTATCTGCATGGCGGATCCGTGCTGGAAGGCCGCAATTATATCGGAAAAGCGACGGTGCTGAACCATACGACGGTCGGCTACGGTACGCTTGTTCATGATAACAGCGATATCAGCAACACAAGGATCGGGCGGTACTGTTCGATCGCGCCGCGCGTGATCACCATCCTCGGCAGCCATCCGCTTGATAAACATGCCGCAATGCATACGGCTTTTTATGATAAGGACAAACCGCACGGGTACACCTATACGGATACAACGACTTACCAGTCATACAAATATGCGGATGAAGAGAACGGCGCGCAGATCGTCATCGGAAACGATGTCTGGATCGGTGCGGATGCGAGAATCCTTGACGGCGTAACGATTGGAGACGGTGCCGTGATCGGAACCGGCGCGCTCGTTACCAAAGATATTGAGCCATACGGCATATATGCAGGCGTTCCCGCAAAACTGATCCGCAAACGCTTTGACGATGAAACGATCAAAGCGCTTCTGGAACTGAAATGGTGGGACCGTGGAGAGGACTGGATCCGGGAACATATCCGGCAGTTTGACGATGTGGAGGAGTTGATCAAGGCATGATCAGACCGGCGATCGTAATCATCGGATACAACAGAGAAGATGCACTGAAACGGCTGCTTTCATCCGTTGCAAAAGCCGACTACCCGGACGGGGAGATCACATTGATCATTTCCGTGGACAGAGCGGAGGATCATTCATCCGAGCGC
>JAGCXZ010000099.1 GCA_017961065.1 Lachnospiraceae bacterium | reverse complement strand
TTTTGGAAGAGTTGATCAGATTATGTCCGCCCGGATCCGGAAAAAAAGTCCTTGATATCGGATGTGGTGAAGGAAAAGATGCCGTTTACATGGCGCAGAAGGGATACGACGTTTCGGCTTTTGATCTGACGGAGAACGGCATCAGAAAGACCTTAAACCTTGCCAGGTCCAAAAAGGTAAGCGTAAATGCTTATGTTGATGATATTAATACGTTCGCTGCGAACGGGCAATATGATATTGTATATTCTACCGGAACGGTGCAGTATCTGTTTGAGCAGAACAAAAAAGAATTCTTTGACAAGATCAACAGCATAACAAAAAAGAATGGCGTGGTATATTTCAATGTCTTTGTAGAGAAGCCTTTTTTGGATCTTCCGCCCGACTGGGATCTGGAAGAAAAAATGTGGAAGCCGGGTGAATTATTCACTTTCTTTCCGAATTGGAAGGTAGAGAGTATAGACGAAGTGATCTTTGAGGATTTTAGCGGCGGTGTTTCACACTTTCATTGCATGGACACAATTATCTGCCGCAAGATGGTTTGTACTAAAAATCCGGGTTTGAGATCACAATAATGTGGAATGGTAAGTTGAATAATCGTAAGAATATAAGGACAGATTTATGATCAGATTGGAACAGATTAATGCGAGAAACGTATGGAAATTTCTGGAACTGACAGTATCAGAGGAACAGAAAAGCTTTGTTGCAAGAAATGATGCACCGGATATCGCCAAGGGGAATTATTTCCTTTGGCGCCTTATGATCGACAAGGATTATCCGGATGAAACACAGTAATAAAGCGGTGAACAGGATGGATAATATGGTTACACATACAGGGACACAAACAATTGAGACTGAGCGCTTACTTCTTCGCCGGTTTGAGTATTCCGATATTGATTCAATGCTTCGGAACTGGATTGCTGATGAACAGTCGCAATGGGATTATGGTGAGCCATGCTACGCAACGCCTGAAGCAGTAAGGGAATTATTTGATACAAAGTATATTGTTTCTTATTCCAGAGAGGATTATTACCGGTGGGCAGTGATTGAAAAAGAATCACAGGAATGTATCGGACAAATTGCTTATTTCTCGGTGGATACTGATAATCAGCATGGAGAGATCGAGTACGTGATCGGACCGGCATTTCAAGGCAAAGGATATGCTACGGAGATGACAAGAGCGGTCATTTCATTTGGATTCGAAAAGATAAATTTCAATAGGATTGAGATTGATTGTCGTACGGAAAATGAAGCATCACGAAGAGTGATAGAAAAGTGCGGGCTTACCTATGAAGGAGTATTCCGCGATTTTTTCTGGCGAAAGGATCACTTTGAGGGGAGAAGGGTTTTCTCCATATTGAAAAGTGAATGGAGTACACGATTTCCCGGCACAAATCACGTTTTATAGGAGAAAAGAAGGACATGATCCTATCAGGAGTGGACAAAAATCATTAAACCAACGTATAAAAAGACGAAAAAGTAAAAAAAAACGGCTTCCGCAACACGAAAGAGAAAATGATGAAGAGGAGATACCTGCTGCTGAGTCTGGTTATGGCCGGACTCCTTATGAATCATACGTTCGTTATAGCCGGAGAATCCGCAGACCATGACGATGGCGGACTATATGACAGGATTGAAGCATATCTTTGTGAAAATGTCCCCAAAACACATTTTCCGTCCCTTTCCATCAGTATAGTTGATAAGGACAGTACGCTGTTTTCAAAGACTTACGGGAATGGCGGAAGCACGGATACCGCGTACGCTGTGGGATCCGTGAGTAAATCGTTTACGGCGCTTTGCATCATGCAGCTTGTCGAACAGGGCAAAATAGATCTGAACGCGCCCTTAAGTGATTATATACCGGATGCAAAAGACGGCGATCAGATCACGATCCTTCAGCTCCTGAATCATACGGGCGGGCTCGGAGAGTATCAGAACCTTACTGATTACAGGATTGTGAACGAGCAGGGTGTTCATCATTATGCCAATGTGAATTATTCACTGTTGGGAGAGGTGGTTGAGACAGTTACCGGAAAACCATATGAAGAATATGCCAGGGAGAATATCTGCGAACCGCTGAATCTGGAGCATACCTTTACCGATCCCGTGGAAGCGAAGAAAAACGGCCTTATAGACGGGTATGAGAACTGGTTCGGGTATTATATAAAGACAAAAAATCAGTACCGGGATGAGAAAGATATATGGATCACCATTCCGGCGGGGTATTATTCTTCGTCATCAGAGGATCTTGGCAGGTATCTGCAAATGTATCTGAGGGGCGGGGAGAATATCATATCCCCGGACAGCATCCGGGAGATGTTTTATAACAGCGTCGCTGTGGATGATGAAATCCCTTACCGCTACGGGATGGGATGGACACAGATCAATGAACCCCTGAAGCAACCGGCGCTCCGACACAGCGGTCTTGTTGAAAACGGAATGGCTTGTATTTATATTCTGCCGGAGAACGGGATCGGTGTAGCAGTTACCGTTAACGCAAATGATTATTTTGTCGGCGGTGATTTTGCCGACAGGATCGGATGGAGTGTTATTATGATGCTGATGGGTGATGAACCCGATCCGATCGGTGCCGGCGAATACATAATGAGACACCTTATGTATGACGGGATCTGCCTGATCGTGTTCCTCTTATCGGCACTGCCGTTGTTATGCATGCGCAGATATCGAAAGAATATTCAAAAACGCCGCCCGTTTGGAATCATCTCAGAACTGATCGTTCTTCATGCAGGACTGCCGCTCTTCCTGTTGCTGCTTACCTTTTTGTTCATGAAGACGCCGCTATGGGTAGTAAAAGCGTTTGTCCCGGACCTGTTTACTGTGATCATTGCCTCGGCATGTCTGTTGTTTGCAGGCGGGATCATTAAGCTGTATTATTTCTCTGTGCTTCGGAAAAACAACATGCATGCAAGGGAACAGATTACAGGATAACTGACCGGAAATACGGAATTGAGGATGTGAAATGATACTTGTGATCGGAGAACTGCCGGCCCTTGTCGAGTGTGCGCTTGCAGGGCTGGTTGTGCAGTTTGCTCTTTGAATGATGGTTTTATAAGGAGGTGTTCAGAAAATGATCATTGTTCATTTATACTATACAGGAGAAAACGGCAACGCCCGTAAATTCGCCGAGGAGATGGAAAAGAGCGGAACGGCCGGCAAAATCCGTGCGGAGAAGGGCAATATCCGGTATGAATACTTCTTCCCGATGAAGGAACCTGAGACGGTTCTTCTGATCGATGCCTGGGAAAGCCAGGAGGCGATCGATGCCCATCATGCTTCTTCTATGATGAAAACGATCACCGATCTTCGGGAAAAGTATGATCTTCACATGAAAGCGGAGCGGTTTGTTTCGGAGGATATGCCGTCAACGGATAAAGGTTTCATCAGACAGTAGATCGCCAAAGGGAACTAAAATGACAATGAAAACGGACAGAAAAGAAAAGGCAATACAGTATTTTTCAGAGGAACTGCACTGTTCCCAGTCTGTACTTGCTGCTTTCGCCGATGAATGCGGGATCACAGAAGAAATGGCATTCAGACTCGGATCCTGTTTCGGAAGCGGGATGCGTAAAGGCAATGTCTGCGGAGCATGTACGGGCGCATTGATGGTTCTTGGACTTTTGTTTGGAGAAGTACAAGCAGGCAATCCTGAAGAACGTCAAAGATCCAATCAGATCAATGATATGATGATGGATCGGTTCAAGCAGAAAAACGGGACATGTATCTGCAACGAATTACTCGGATGTGATATCACGACCCCCGAAGGAGTGCAATATGCCAGAGAAAACCGGCTTTTTAAGGATTTTTGTCCGAAGATGGTGGCAAGCGCAGTTGAAATCCTTGAAGAGATCATGGAGGATATGAATGGAATATAGAAGATTGACAGAAACGGATCTGCAGTCACTGCTTGCATTATACAAACAGCTTCAGCCGGACGATGAAGATCCGTCTGTGGAAGACAGCAGGATCGTATGGCAGGAGATCGAAAAAGACCCCAATATCCATTATTATGGAGCGGTTGATCATGGCAGGGTGGTATCGACCTGTTATGCTGTGTATATACCCAATCTTACAAGAAACAATCGGGGAGTCTGCTATATTGAAAACGTGATAACAGACAAAGATTACAGAAACCGGGGGCTGGCTTCAAAAGTAATCGATATGGCCGTATCATTCGCCAAAGAGAAGGGCTGCTATAAAGTTATTCTTCAGAGCGGGATCGCACGGGTGGACGCACACCGGTTTTATGAGAACAAAGGGTTTGACGGAAAATCAAAAAAGGCATTTGATATGCGCCTGGAATAAACGGCAGGCTTACTGAGACAGGAAAGGAGACCGCAATGGACAAAAAAACAGTAGCTTTTTTGATCAAGGCAAAGCAGGCAACCTATGCGGGCAAAGGAGCCGAAATCTCTTCGTCCCGCGAAAGATCGCACGATCTGATCTATAGGGACGGAGATCTGATGTACTATGACACATATTTGGGTACGGGGAAATTTGCCGGCGAAGAAGCGCTTTGGAAGAATAATATTCCATTTTGGAGCATGAATTATATCGGCAGAGTAACGGGCGATCATTTCAGCGGCGATTTTCTGAAAGAAGCTTTGCTGCTTGTGCCGAAAGATAAGCCGTTCAGAGGACCGGAAAAATACGAAAACGGCGATTATACATATCAATGTGAATTGGATGGAGACTTTGAATGGTTTCAGGGAAAAAAAGTCATCTGCTATCGGAACAAACAGATCTATGAATGCTTTTTTCATGGCGGATTGGTTGAATAAAGCATAATCTTATCTGATGGAGACGATTTTGGGAAACATACGGACAAATTACGAAAAATGGTATGAAGGGGAAACCACAGATCGGGTGGATATTGTGCCGGAAGCGGAACCGGAGAAGAACATGAGCGGTTCTACAGTGTGAAAAGTGTCCTGAGGGATATGATCAAAGAATAAAGGAAAAGCGATTCATGGAAAAATCAACCAAAACAGACAGACAAAAACTCATCATCTTCTACGCACTCACATTGACGGTCAGTTCGATCTTCGGCCTGTGTTATATAGCATTCAGGCAGACACTGTGGGCATATTTCATGACATGGACTCCCGGGCTCATTGCCATGATCTGCCTGAAGGTCTTTCATGATGATTTTAAGTCGATCAACCTTTTCAGCAAGATAAAACGGGTGTATGCGGTTCTCGGATTCTGCATTCCTGTTTTGTATCTTTTGCCATCCTTTCTTCTGTCCTGGCTGATTCTGAAGGATACGCCGGTTTCGCCGGCGGCGCCTTTTCGAACTCTGATCCCTCTTCTTGCAATCTACATTTTTGCGGCGATCGGAGAGGAGATCGGCTGGAGAGGCTATGCGTATCCGATATTGGAGCGTCTGCATGGCCCGGTAATCGCGGTTCTCATAAACGGTCTGTTCTGGGGGATCTGGCACATTCCTTTGATCATCGGGGGCGTGTATGATTCGGGTGTTGGTGTATCGTATGGAGTTACCATGTTCCTGATCGGGATCCTGCCGGTAGCAGTGATCTCCTGCTGGATGCGAAGCGAGGGAGTCGGACTTATGCCGGTTGTTCTACTGCATGCCGTGGACAATCTGCTGAACATGAGTTATCTCGATCCGATGTCAACAGATAACCGGATCTACTATCTGGCCGGTGAGCAGGGCATGATCACAATCACACTGGAAGCGGTCATTTCCGGGATCGTGATCTTTGTATGGATCAGACAGCGTCGCGCAAAGGCGGTGGAAAAAAGGCCTTAACGCGGAACGTGAAGGCTCATGTAAATACATGAATCATCGGAATAGGAGGAATCAATGAACAGACCGGTAACCACCTTGTTCATGCTTGTCTCCGTAGATGGGAAGATCAGTACGGGCTCTACCGATGAGCTTGATATGGATCGTGATCTTCCGAAGATCGACGGGGTCAGGGAAGGCTTACACCAGTACTATGAAATAGAGCAGACGACAGATCTGTGGGCGTTTAATACGGGCCGCGTTCAGGAGAAGATGGGAGTTAATGAAAAGGAAATGCCGGCCAAAACGCCTGTATCATTTGTCCTTCTTGATAACCGGCATCTGACGGAACATGGAGTCAGATACTTTTGTGCACTGTCTCAGAAAGCTGTTGTGATCACGTCAAATCCCAAGCATCCCGCGTTTAAAGTTGATGAAAGCAATCTTCACATTATTTTTCAGGAAACACCTTCATTAAAAGAGGCCCTGGAACGTCTTGCAACCGAATGCGGCTGTGACAGATTGACGATCCAGTCCGGCGGTACGGTCAACGGCCTGTTTCTCAGGGAAAAACTCATTGATTATGTTGATATCGTTGTGGCGCCGGTTCTGGTCGGCGGCCGGGAAACATCGACGCTGATCGACGGAAGATCACTTACGACAAACAGGGAATTATCGGAGCTGGGAGTGCTGAAACTGCAAGACTGCATTGTTTTGGAGGATTCCTACATCAGATTAAAGTATAAGGTTTTACAAAGCATATCTGCAGATCATGAAAAAATATAGGAATCGAGCGGAATCTTTGATAAAATCAAAGTATTGGTGGACTGCGATCACGATACTTCATCGGAGGAAACAGGCATGCCTTTGAGGATTGCCTCAGCAGAAATCGTCAGCGTTCTTTTCCTGCTGATCATACTGCTGAGTCTTCGGAAAAAAACAGAAAAGAATAATCCCGGCAACAGGATCTTTGTTGCCCTTACCTTGTCGGCGATAGCCGGTCTGATCTTTGATGCATTGGGTTATATTACGGAAGAATACCGGACGGACGAGATCATTCTGGTCCTGATCAATATCATGGCTTTTTCCACGATAGACATATGCATCATTCTGTTTTCGTTCTACCTGATCCGGTTTATCCGCGAAAAAGTGAATGTTTCATACAGACCTGTATATCCCGCGATCGCTATTTCCGTTTTGAATATTCTGATGATCATAGTGGGGTACTTCAATGGCCGCTTTTTTAAGGTTGAAGACCATCGGTTTGTTTACGGACCATGGAAAGATTATATGTCCTTCATGCCCGTGCTCAGCCTGATCGTTATTCTGATCATCCTGATCGTTTATGCAAAGGATCTTGGTAAAAGAGATACGGTCGTACTGGCTTCTTTTGTGATCTGCCCGGCCATAGCCACTGTTATTCTGTTGTTTTTGCCGGACTATGGGATGGGCTATGTGTCGATCGCTTTATCCTGTGCCATTATTTTTACCTTTGTCCGGCGGGAGGAGATTATCGAAGCGTATAATCGCGAGCAGATCATAAAAGAGGTTGCCACGATGGATACCTTGACAGGATTGCTGAACCGTCGGGGATTTAACGAGGTGATCGAACAGAATTCCGACCACGAAAGCCTTGGAATCGTATTCTGCGATCTGAATGCCCTTAAATATACAAATGATAATTTCGGCCATGCGGCAGGCGATGCGTATATTCAGCGCTTTGCAGGTATTTTGCGGCAGATATTCGATGACGAGGGAAAAATATGCAGGATCAGCGGTGATGAATTTGTGGTTCTGCTGTTTGACATCTCCCGGGACGGTTTTTATGCGTTAAAGGATCAGCTGAAGCAGCTGATCAAAGAAAACGAGAGGATCGCTTCCGTAGGGTTTGCATACAGCGAAAATGCCGTCACAATGGAATTATTAAGACAAGCCGAGCAACGGATGTATGACGATAAGAACCGGTATTATAAAGAAACGGGAATAGACCGGAGAAGATGCTTTTAAAGATCTGCAAACAGAAGATGACTTGACAAGTGACCGATTGGTAACTAGAATATGGTTACCGGTCGGTCACTTTTTGTTGCCGGTTGTTTTGACAAGGAAAAAACATGAAGATACGGAGATTCAAAATGATCCTGTTGGCAGCAGTCATCCTGTTGACAGTCGTTCTTGCCGTCGATTTTGTATCGGTGGAGACCAGGGCGAAGAAAAGATTTATATCCTATAAAGCCAGGTCCGAAACGATCCTGACTTCGTACGGTAAGATCGCATATA
>JAGCXZ010000098.1 GCA_017961065.1 Lachnospiraceae bacterium | reverse complement strand
GGGCGTTGATGATCTCTTTGGTAATGGACAGGCCGAGGCCGGTCCCTTTTTTGTCCTTGCCGCGGGAACTGTCGGTCTTATAAAAGCGGTCCCAGATCAGTTTCAGGGAATCCTTGGGGATGCCGATCCCGCTGTCCTTGACGGAGATGAATACTTTGTTGTTCTTCTCGGTCGTCTCCACCTTGATCGTGGACGAAGCATTGCTGAATTTGATCGCGTTATCGATCAGGTTGTAAAGAACCTGTTTGATCTTTTCCTCATCAGCCGTTACAAACAGCGTCTTGCCCGTGAGCACGAGTTTGAAACGGATCTTTTTTTCCATGCAGGAACCTTCAAAGGTCGCGGCCGTATTTTTGATCACTTTGTTGATGTCAAAATCGGTGATCTCCAGGACGGTGCCGCGGATATTGAGGTTGTTCAGCGTCAGAAGGCTGTTGGTCAGCTTGGTCAGACGCTCGGTCTCGTTGAGAACGATGTTTAAGTATTTCTCATGCATTTCCGGCGGAATGGTGCCGTCGACCATGGCTTCCAGATATCCGCGGATCGATGTCAGCGGAGAGCGGAAATCATGGGAAACGTTGGCGATGAACTTCTTCTGGTTTTCCTCCGCACGGGACAGCTCGGAAGCCATCAGGTTCAGAGACGCGGCCAGACGTCCGATCTCATCGTCCTTGTCCACATCGATCACATAATCCAGATTGCCGCCGGTATATTCCCTGGATGCTTTTGTGATCTTGCGCATCGGCATATAGATGATCGTTGTGAAGAAAAGCAGGACGATCAGGGAAAGAACGAAGATCACACCAAAGGTGATGTAGGCGATCCGTCTCATGTTGGAAAGACGCTCGTGAATTTCCCTGAGCGGGGAATGGACAACAATGAAAGCCTGTCTGCGGAAGTTGGACGTAACAGGGGAGAGGGCGCTGATCATCGGTTCCCGGAAGGAGCCGTAAAAATCACCCACGGTGTAATAATTCTGATTCATGTCCGACGGATCAAAGGGCTCCAGAACGGAGGAGGTCTGTCCGCCCGGCGAGGAGGAATCAAAGAGGATCGTCCCGTCGGTAGATAGGATCCAGATCGTTGTGGAAGTCACCAGATCCATATTCCCCAGTTGCTCACGAAAATCCGTACCGGAAAAATTCTTGTTGGACAGGTTTTTGGAGTAGGTATTGGAGATCGTCGCGGCTTCCTTATACAGTTCTGCAGCCTTGGAGCGGATCATGGCGTTCTGCGTCATCTTGGATGTGAACGTGTCGATCACCAGCAGGCTGAGAACCGCGAACAGAAGGTACGCGACGATAAATTTCAGATAGACGGTGGATTTATGCTTCATGGATCATTTGACCTCAAATTTGTATCCGATCCCCCAGACCGTGGACAGCCGCCATGCGGTATGGTCCTTGATCTTTTCGCGCAGACGTTTGATATGCACATCGACCGTTCTGGTATCCCCGATGTATTCATATCCCCAGATATGATCCAGCAGCTGTTCTCTTGTGAATACCTGATTCGGTGAGGATGCCAGGAAATACAGCAGTTCCAGTTCCTTGGGCGGCATTTCGACGGCATTGCCGTAGTAGAGAACGGAATAGTTGGTCAGATTGATGACCAGATCCGGATACTCCACGCACTTTGCATCGTTTGCGGGCGCAGGCGCCGCGGGCTTGGCCGGGGTGAAGCGGCGCAGAACGGCTTTGACTCTGGCAACCAGTTCCTTGGAATCAAACGGCTTTTCCATGTAGTCATCGGCGCCAAGTTCTAAGCCAAGAACTTTATCGAAAACTTCTCCCTTTGCGGAGAGCATGATGATCGGTGTATCGGATTTGGAGCGCACTTCGCGGCAGACCTGATATCCGTCGATGCCGGGAAGCATCAGATCCAGCAGGATCAGGTTGGGCTCATAGGTCTCAAAGGCGGAAAGTGCCGCCTCTCCGTCGTTTACGATCATGGTATCAAAGCATTCTTTTGTCAGATAAAGGGAAATGAGTTCCGCGATGTTTGTATCATCATCCACGATCAGGATCTTCTGTTTGTTAGCCATGATTTTCCTCCGTTATTTGAATTCCACTATGGTCACGCCCGCGTCGCCTTCGCCGTATTCCGCGAGCTGAAAAGTCTTGACATAGGACACGTGTTTTAAGTGTGACTGTACGGCACTGCGCAGCGCGCCGGTCCCTTTTCCGTGCACGATCCGTACCTTGGGCAGATGGGACAGATAGGCATCGTCCAGATACTTGTCCAGTTTGGACAGCGCCTCATCCACCGTCAGGCCGATGAGATTGAGTTCCGCAGAAACGGAAGCGGCTTTTGAAAGCTTGGATCCGTTGTAGGACGCTTTGGACTTTTTGCCGTCCGCCTTGTTCTCGAGCAGCTCCACATCACTGATGTTGGTCTGCATCCGCATGATCCCGCATTGTGCAAAGAAGTTTCCTTTGGAATCGGGAAGGGACGACACGGTCCCGTTCAGGTTCATGGACAGGATCAGGATGTCATCGCCAAGGTGAAAATCACCGGCCTTGTATGTGCGGGAAGCTTTCTGCGATTCCGCTTTCGGTCCGGGACTGCGTGTTTCGTCGAGCTTTTCACGAAGCTTGGAACGCATGGCTTCCATCTCCCGGATCGCATCGCCGTCGCCGTGTTTCTGGTAGAACCGGATGGCTTCGTCGGCGATCTTTTTGGCATCCGTCAGCAGATCCCTGGCTTCGTCTTTGGCTTCCCGAAGCGCGCGATCACGCATTTCGTTAAGTTTATTCTGCTTGGATTCCAGAGAGGATTTCAGTTCCTCCGCTTCCTCGCGGTATCTGGCAACGGTTTCCTTTTCCTGTTCCAATAATAACCGATTTTGTTCCAGTTGCGAAAGTACATCTTCCAGATCTTCGTCTTTTTTGTTCAGTCTGGCGGACGCATCCCGGATCACTTCTTCGGAAAGTCCCAGTTTCCGGGAAATGGCAAAGGCATTACTCTTCCCGGGCACACCGATCAGAAGCTTATAGGTGGGATGCAGGCTCTCCACGTCAAATTCACAGCTGGCATTCATGACCTTCGGTTCGCGGATCGCATAGACCTTCAGTTCGCTGTAATGCGTGGTCGCTACCGTGCGGATCCCGCGCATGTGCAGCCTGTTGAGGATAGCGATCGCAAGAGCAGCGCCCTCGGTCGGATCCGTACCGGCTCCGAGTTCATCAAACAGGCAGAGCGAATGTTCATCAGCCTGCTCGAGGATCGTGACGATCCTGGTCATGTGCGATGAGAAAGTGGACAGACTCTGCTCGATGCTCTGTTCGTCTCCGATATCGGCAAAGACATCCGAGAAGACGGACAGCTCCGAGCGGTCCAGTGTCGGTATATGCAGACCGGCCTGCCCCATCAGGACCAGAAGCCCCAGCGTTTTGAGGGCAACGGTCTTACCGCCGGTATTGGGACCCGTGATCACGAGAAGGTCAAAGGTATCCCCCAAAGACAGGTCGATGGGCACAACGGTTTCTTTTGGAAGCAGCGGGTGTCTGGCTTTGCGCAGCAGCACGCGGCCCTCCGTATTGTAGAGCGGCCTGGTGGCGTTCATGTCAAGGGCCAGCTTACCTTTGGCAAAGATGAAATCCAGATCGGCAAGCGTCAAAAGATCCTGCCGGATCTCAAACAGGTGCTCTTCGCATGATGCGCACAGACCCGCGATGATCGCCTCGATCTCCTGCTCCTCCTGCAGTTCCAGTTCGCGCAGATCGTTGTTCAGATTCACGATGGCAGCAGGCTCGATGAAGAACGTGGATGCCGATGAGGACTGGTCGTGGATCATGCCGGGCACGTTATTTTTATATTCCGATTTCACGGGAATGCAGTATCTGCCGTCCCTTGTCGTGATGACGGCATCCTGCAGATAGTTGCGGTATGTCTGGCTGACCATCTGAGACAGCTGGGAGTGGATCTTATCTGTGGTCTGCTTCATATGTCGCCGGATGGAGCGCAGGGTGGAAGAAGCATCGTCGCTGATCTCATCTTCCGAAAGGATGCACCGCCGGATGTCCGCACAGAGGGCGGAAAGAGGTTCCAGCAGGGAAAAGTACGCATCAAGAGAGTCTTCCGATGTATCGTTGCTGTCCCTTCTGCCGTAGGCTTTGACGCGCGATGCGTTCTCCAGAAGACGTGCGATCTGCAGGAGTTCACCGGTATTGATTGAACTTCCCTTATCAAGTCTGGTCAGGGATGCATAGATGGAGCCGGATGCATAAAAAGAAACGGAAGAGTTCTTCAGCAACCGGTTCAGTGCATCGGCTGTCTCTGTCTGCGCTTCCGTGATCTGTTCGGGAGATGAAAACGGCTGCAGCGAAAGGCACTGCTCTTTTCCCAGATCAGAAGAGGCCTGATCACACAGCCGGTCCAGTATTTTATGGAATTCAAGGGTCCTGCATGCACCTTCGTTCATAACAAGGTAAGTGTAGCAGACTTCAGGCGGTTTCGCAACGCGACCTTGTAGTTTACAGGCAATTTTAGTATAATAAGAAAACAGCGATTCTTGGAGTATCGAGAAGGAGATTACTTCATGAAAGATATGAAAGATCAGAATCAGGAATCCATACGTAATTCGGTTGCAAAGGAAAACGAACAGTCGGGAGCCAGCGACGGACAGAAGTTTGATTTTATAACCGAGACGATCAAGAAAAAGCCGGTCAACAAAAGGCGATTCTTTCTGAAATTCATTACCACTGTCTTTCTGGCAGTGATTTTCGGCGTTGTAGCCTGTCTGACATATATTCTGGTGTATCCCAAACTGCTTCAATATCTCCGCCCCGCAGAGAACGGAACGGTTTCGCTTTCTGCCGAACAGGAAACCAAGGAAGAGGAAGAGAACGTCTCAACGGAAGAAGTGGATGTGGAACCTGCGACCGAAGAGAAACCGCACGAGGTCGTAACGCAGGTTGTGCAGAGAGTGGAAAAGGTCGAGAAAGATCTTGATGTCGGTGATTACAAGCAGCTGTACACGCAGATCACACGCGTGGGGATGGATGTGCGCAAGTCGCTCGTTACCGTTACGGGCGTTTATCCGGACACGGACTGGTTCCAGAACCCGTATGAACAGAACCGCGCGACATCGGGACTGATCGTTTCGGATAACGGCAAGGAACTGCTGATCATCGCGCAGACGGACGCGATCAAGAATGCGGACTCCGTGCTTGTGACGTTCTGTGACGGAAAAGAGTACGAGGCCGCGATCAAAAAGAACGACTCCAGTACGGGACTGACGATCGTCGGTGTGGAAATGGAATCCCTGCAGGAGGAGACCATGGAGAAAGTGGAGAAGGCAAGACTGGGAAGCTCGCGGATCACATCTCTGGTGGGCTCACCGATCATTGCGATCGGCAATCCGATCGGCATTTCCGGATCCATGGCGAGCGGCCAGATCACCAGCAACAGTTTTGTCAAAACACTGACGGACAGCAGCGTGCAGTTCCTGACGACTGACATATACGGAAGCGAATCGGCAAGCGGCGTGCTCGTCAACCTGGACGGGGAAGTGCTGGGCGTGATCTACCCGGATAACAGCGTGGGAGACACGCCGAATCTGGTGAAGGCATACGGGATCTCGGATCTGAAGGGTAAGATCGAAAAGCTGTCCAACGGACAGGAACTTGCCATGCTAGGCATTTACGGAAGCGATGTGACGGAGACTGCGGCAGAGGAACTGGGCCTGCCCTTTGGCACCTATGTCAAAGAAGTTGTGATCGACTCTCCGGCGATGCAGGCGGGGATCCAGAACGGAGACGTGATCGTGAAGATCGGCACGACAGAGATCAATTCGTTCGAAACCTTTAAGGACGTGATATTAAAATACCAGCCCGGCGACCAGATGATGGTCACGGTGATGCGGCAGGGACGGCTTGAATATACGGAAGCGTCTTACGAGATCACACTGGGAACACTGAAATAAGAAACGGGAGACATCTATGAAATATATCGAGGCATTCCGGGATGGGGACAACATCTCGGATATTTATCTGGTCAAGCACAGACAGTCGGCGGAGACCAAGAACGGCAAGCCGTATGAAAACCTGATCCTTCAGGATAAGACGGGAACGATAGACGCCAAGATCTGGGAACCCAATTCCGCGGGCATCGAAGACTTCGAAGTGCTTGACTACGTGATGATCGGCGGAAGCGTGACTTCCTTCAACGGAGCGCTTCAGGTCAGTGTCAAACGGGCCAGGAAATGCCGGGAGGGCGAATACGATCCCGCAGATTATCTGCCGGTATCCTCCAAAAACATCGATGAGATGTTTCAAAAACTCCGATCTTATATTTCCGGGATTCAGAACACATATCTGAAACAGCTTCTGGAGGCTTTCTTTATAAGCGACCGTGAATTTGCCGCACAGTTTTGCAAGAGTTCGGCCGCAAAGTCCATACATCACGGTTTTGTTGGCGGACTGCTGGAGCATACGCTGTCGGTGGCGAATCTGTGCAACTATCTTGCCGGCGCCTATCCGACGATCCATAAGGATCTTCTGATCAGCGCTGCGATCCTGCATGATATCGGTAAGACCAGGGAACTCTCGCTTTTCCCCGAGAATGATTATACGGATGACGGCCAGCTGCTCGGACATATCGTAATGGGCGTGGAGATGGTTTCGGAAAAGATCGCCGGGATCCCCGGATTTCCCGCAAAGCTTGCCGGAGAACTGAAGCATTGTATCCTGGCGCATCATGGCGAATACGAATTCGGCTCCCCCAAAAAACCGGCGCTCATCGAGGCGGTGGCACTGCATTTTGCGGATAACACGGATGCCAAACTGGAAACCATGACGGAACTGCTTGCGTCCGCTCCCGGGAACGACTGGCTCGGCTATAACCGCATGCTGGAATCCAATGTACGCAGAACGAGTGAATGATCCATGGAATATCGTAAAAATCAAAAAGTGATCGTAACGATCGAAGATATGGGAATGAACGGAGAGGGTATCGGCCGGATCGACGGCTATACCCTTTTTGTTAAGGACGCGGTTGTCGGAGATGTGGCAGAGGCGGTTTTGACAAAGGTGAAGAAAAACTATGCCTATGCGAAGATGCTTCATATCCTGACACCGTCAAAAGACAGGATCGAAGCGCCGTGCGATGTGCACAGACAATGCGGTGGCTGCCAGATCCAGGCGATGTCCTACCGGGCACAGCTGGCGTTTAAGCAACGGAAGGTGAGAAACGATCTGATCCGGATCGGCGGGATCGATGCGGAGCAGCTGGATAAGATCATGGAGCCGATCGTCGGAATGCCCGGAGACGGATTGCGTTACCGGAACAAAGCGCAGTATCCCGTTGGGAGGGATAAGAACGGAAAACCGGTTGCCGGTTTCTATGCGGGACGTACGCATGCGATCATACCGGCAAAGGACTGCCTGCTGGGGCCCGAAGAGAACCGGGAGATCATCCGGATCGTTCTGTCACACATGGAACGGTACGGCGTGGAACCGTATGATGAATCCGCAGGTACGGGGCTTGTCCGCCACATCATGATCCGCAAAGGCTTTTCGAGTCATCAGATCATGGTCTGTCTGGTGGTGACGAAAGGAGAGATCCCGGAAGAAAAGGAACTGGTGGAACGGCTCGCAGGGATCAGCGGCATGAAAAGCATCTTCCTGAATGTGCAGCCGGATCCGACCAACGTGATCCTTGGCAGGGAGAACATCCTGTTATGGGGATCCGCGTGCATTGAGGACTCCATCCATATGTGTGATGCAGAAGCGGATTTTTCGCATACGAGGGAATCCTTATCCTATCTGATCTCACCGCTTTCGTTTTATCAGGTCAACCCCGTACAGACGGAGCGGATGTATTCCCAGGCCCTGCACTATGCCGGTCTGCACGGCAGCGAGACAGTCTGGGACCTTTACTGCGGGATCGGAACGATATCCCTGTTCATGGCAAGGCGTGCCGGATGTGTCATGGGTGTCGAGATCGTGGAACAGGCCGTTACGGATGCGCGGGAGAACGCAGCACGGAACGGGATTGAAAACGCATCTTTCCTTGTCGGAAAAGCAGAGGAGATCCTGCCGGCCTATTATGCGGATCAGACCGGCGGATTCAGTCATCCGGACGTGATCGTGGTCGATCCGCCGCGCAAGGGTTGTGATGAAAAATGCCTGGAAACAATGGTTCTCATGCAGCCCGAAAAGATCGTCTATGTCAGCTGCGATCCGGCAACCCTGGCAAGGGATGTGAACGTTCTGTGCCGGAACGGATATGTTCTGAAAAAGGTGCGCGCATTTGATAATTTCCCGCAGACGGTCCATGTGGAGACCGTGACGCTTTTATGCAGGGAGAATGCCGAATCTTGACAGTGTAAAGTTTTGTGTTATACTAATCTTTACATTGTAAAGATCGGAGCGCATATATGAGGAAAGAGAAAGGAAAAAAGGCAGTGATATATATCGGAGCCGGACTGATCGCAGCCCTTTTGATCCTGCTGGCCGTCTGGGCGATCATCAGTTCCGGCAAGATCAGACAGTATAAGGAAGAGAAAAGCCTTTCGGAAAAGTTCGTGAAGGATATCAACGGAGCGCCGAACGGGTTTTTTATCAATAGCCGGAACACGGACAACCCCGTGCTGCTGCTTGTATCGAGCGGTCCGGGTACGGACGATTACATGTTTACCGACAAATATAAGGATATGGATCTTGAGGCGGATTTCACCGTCGTCTACTGGGATTACATGGACATGGGGATCGCATACGATGCCGGCTTTGACACCGGTCTGATCACGCTCGACCACCTTCTTAAGGATACCCATACGGTAGCGGAATACCTGAAGGAACGCTTTTCAAAGGAAAAGATCGAGATCATGGGATTCTCGGGCGGGTCGCATATCGCGCTGAGAGCGGCGAAGGAATATCCGGATGATTTTTATGCCGTGATCGGAATGGCGCAGGTCGTAACGGACTCCGGGGAAAACGACACCCTGATCTACAACTTTATGAAACAGGTATTTACCGCGCGTAACGACAGTGCTTCCCTGAAGAAACTGGAAGAATCCGTAGAGCAGCTGGGAGACGGAAACGTAAGATGCCATAACTGGTATGACTACGTATATCTGCTGCACGAAGCGGGCGGCGGAACGATACGGGATCAGTCGGAGTTTGAGGGGATCGTTCTGCCGATCCTGTTCTGCAGATGTTATACGATCCCGGAGAAGATCAATTATCTGAGAGGCATGAAGATGTACCGGACAACACCGCTTGCCGGAGAACTGGAGGACTTTGATTACAGGACACAGATTCCGGAACTTTCGATCCCGGCCTACTTCATCAGCGGAGAGTATGATTACAACTGCCCGTGGGAACTGGTGGAAGAATATTGCGGCATCCTGCAGGCGCCGGACAAAGGATTCTATCGTGTTCCGGATGCGGCGCACAGCCCGCTGTGGGAGAACCCGGCGTATACCTGCGATATTTTGAGACAGATCAAGGAGAAGACAGGACAATGAGTGATCGTTACCACCACGGAAATCTGAGACAGGCACTGATCGATGCGGGGATCCGGATCATTAACGAGAGCGGCGAGGACAAACTGTCTCTGCGAAAGGCAGCAGCGCTGTGCCGGGTTTCCCATGCGGCGCCTTACGCGCATTTTAAGGACAAGGAGGAACTGATCGGGGCGATCAAGGCAAGCGTTACCGAACAGTTCACGGAAGAACTGAAGAGAGCCGTTGACGGAGAAGAAAACGCGGAATCCGCACTCGTTGAGATGGGAAGGAGCTATGTGTCGTTTTTTGTCTGCAACCCGGATTACTTCAAGTTCCTGTTCAGCAGTCTGAACATAGTCGCGCATATCCGGCCGGACCGGCAGCATAAGGAAGACTACCCGCCTTTTGTTCGGCTGAAGGAAACCTATCTTAAGTATCTGAAGGAAAAAGGGATCAAAAAAAGCAGGGATGAACAGGAGGCGGATATCCTGCGGCTGTGGGCTTCTGCGCACGGACTGGCAGCCATAGCCTGCATGTCCGGGGTCGAAACGTCTTTTGACTGGAACGACAGGGGCGCGATCGAGGCACTGCTTCTCTAGTCATGCGATGGGGTCTTTTTTCTTAAGTGTTACTATGTTACAATAATCATCTGACGAGACAGAGAAAAGGATGATCTTTTAAGATGGTTTTTCATATATCATGTTTTTCGATGGTCGTATGTATTACGATCATGTGGATCGTGGTCAGGATTGCCGCATGGATCCGCCATAGGGGCGTTGACTGGAAATACGAGGCAAAACTGCTTACGGTCTATATTTGTATTGTGGTGATCGCAAGATTTGTTTATTTTCCGATGCAGCGGGTGAACGGCAGGATCCCCGACCTGATCTTCCGTTACCCGGATAACCGTCCGCTGCGTTATAACCTGATCCCGTTTGTGCATCTGGCGGATGTCTACGGCGGATGGCTCCTGAATATCATCGGAAATGTTCTCATGTTCATTCCGGTCGGGATCTTCTGGCCGATGTGTTTTAAAAAACTGGATACAGTCGGGAAAGTCATTCTGGTCGGATGCGGTTTTTCGCTTTTGATCGAGCTGACACAGCTGCTGTTTTACATCAGATATACGGATGTTGACGATCTGTTCCTGAACACGGCGGGTGTAGCGATCGGAGCGGTCTTATATTTTGCGGTCTTAAGGAGAGGAAAGCGGAAATGAGGAAAGAGATCACGGAGTGCGATGATGACAGATCTCTCATATGGGAGGAAGTCAGCACGGAGCACATCGTACAGGATGAATGGATCGATATCAGGCGTTCGGCCTATCGTTTTCCGGACGGCAGCGTTTTTGAACCGTATTACAGTTACAGCCGCAAGAACTATGTGGTGATCGTGGCTTCGGATGAGGAAGGAAGGTATATCTGTGTCAGGCAGTTCCGCCAGGGCATCCGTGAAGTGACAACCGAGTTCCCTGCGGGCGGGATCGAACAGGCCGACGGGAAGAACGAAGAGGAAACGGAACAGACGCTGGAAGCCGCAAAGCGGGAACTGCGCGAAGAGACGGGATATGTGTCCGATGTGTGGAGATTCCTGCTCAAGGTTCCGTCCAACGCAACGATCGCGGACAATTACGCATACATTTTCGAGGCAAAAAACTGCCGCAAGGCAGCAGGGCAGGATCTGGACGACACAGAGTTCCTGCATGTCAAGACGCTTTCCGAGACAGAGCTTACGGATCTGATCCGAAGCGGAGGATTTCAGCAGTCGATGCACATCATGTCCTGGCTGCTGTCAAAAAATTTTGGCAATACAGACCTTTGACGGTAGTGGGACACGGACAAAGCGATTATAATGAGTCTCGGTTCCGGTCGGAAATGGCCGGAAAACAGCGGGAAAAAGAACCGGATTAACGGATCAATATACGAAAAATGTTTTGAACAAGGAGAGAAACATGGTTAGGAAATGGTTGGTTTTATGCGCAGTGGTGACAGGTGCGGTGCTCGCGCTCACAGGATGCGGAGAAGGCGGAGTACCCGAGGGCTATTTTGTTCTGGATAAGATCACGGAGGGTGATGTTACCGTCGAGGATGAGGATCTGGAGGAATACGGCCTGGATGACAGTTATGCTGTTTTCGATGAAGACGGGGACGGCTATCTGGTGCTTCTGAACAGGGCTTATGATTTTACCTATAACAAGAAACAGGGGACGCTGGATTCCGATTTCGGAGAGATCGCCCTGAGCAATGACGGCAAGACCGTTTCGCTTGCGGACGGAAAGGTGTCCATGGTGTTCATAAAGAGCAAGAAGGATGCGCCTGAAAAGCCGGGCGGTTCTTACACGGCTTCGAACGGTGGGAAAAAACCCGGAAACGACGGGGAAGTCGATCTTGACGCGATCATGGGCGTTGACAGAGGCTCGATGGAAGAGTTCTGGAATTCCGACTGGTACGGCTGGTGGGAGGTCGACGGTTTCATGAATGAATATGACCAGTTCGACGGAATGAAATTTTCCGTTCTGGGCCATTCGACCCTGGATGCGGACGGAAACGGAACAATCCACATCTGGGACAACGGTGCCGACGTGATGGACGTTGTCTGCAGCAACAACGGATACGGACTGACCGAATACGGAACCATGGTTGCAGAGAGCGGAACAATGGTGACCAGTCCGGTTGAACATGCGGACTTCACGATCGATCCGGGTACGGGTGATCCGGATACATATGAAGGATACATTTACTTTAACGGCCGTATGGAGGATGAAAACGGGGATCTGCTCTTTACCTACGACATTCATCTTGTAAAATGGGGAATTCCCTGGACGGATATTCCCGAGGATCAGCGGCCGAACGATTATGACTGGTATCAGAAACAGATCGATCAGGGAAAATCAATGCCGGACAAATTACCGGAATAAGGGATAACAGATTCCATTGAGGAGGAAAGACAATATGGCTTTTTGTGGAAATTGCGGAAAAGAAGTCGTTGACGGCTCGAAGTTTTGCATGGAATGCGGCGCAGCAGTAGTGCAGAAGATCCAGCCGGCTCCTGTCATGCAGCAGCCGGTGGCGGAACCAGAGCCTGTTATACAGCAGCCGGTGGCAGAACCAGAGCCTGTTATGCAGCAGCCGGTGGCAGAACCCGAGCCTGTTATACAGCAGCCGGTACAGCAGATGCGTCCCCAGCCGATGCAGCCCCCGGTACAGCCGGCTCCGGCCGTGCAGCAGCCGGTACAGCCGCAGACATTTGCGCCGGGACAGATGATCGGTCTGGATGTGGGTGATGTTGATATGGAGAGCGGTGAAGAGCCCGCCCCGATCGTTGGCACATATGCAATGCCCGGGATGGGAGCACCGATGCAGCAGCCTGTTCAGCCTGCGCCGACGCCGGTCGCACCGCAGCCGATGCAGGCAATGCAGCAGCCCGTTCAGCCTGCGCCGACACCGGTCGCACCGCAGCCGAAGCAGCAGCCCGTTCAGCCCGCGCCGACACCGGACGCACCCCAGCCCATGCAGAAGGCACCCATCATGCAGCAGACGGTACCGCAGGTACCGGTCGCACCGCAACCGGTACAAACCATGCAGGCGCAGCCGCGCCCCGCAAAACAGGGCAACAAAAAGATGCTGCCGCTCATTCTGGCCATTGCGGGAGGCGTTGTCGGGATCGCGCTGATCGTTACGATCGTTCTGGTCGTGATCAACAGATCCTCCGGATCCGTACCCGAAGGGGAAGGGACCGCGCTTGTGGATATGCTGGATGACGCAGCTTACAACTACCAGATGAACGGTAGTTATGAAGTTGAATGATCTAATGAAGAGTCAGACGTGATAAAAATACATCAGGACAATTTAAAGGAGGATTTGGTATGCAATATTCAATCGAAGGCGGAAGTTTACCTGCTCTGATCATTTCACTGGAGCCGGGAGAAAAGCTGATCAGTGAGGTTGGCGGAAGAACATGGAGCAGAGGTGACGTGATCACGGAGACCACGTCGAACGGCGGAGCCGGAAAGGCTCTTGGCAGAATGCTTACCGGTGAGAGCCTGTTTATGAGCACTTATACGGCGCAGGGCCCTTCCGAGGTAGCGTTCACTTCTTCTTTCCCCGGCAGGATCGTCGGACGCGAACTGCAGCCGGGCGAGAGCATCATCGCGCAGAAGACGGCTTTCCTGTGCGCAACGGCCGGTGTTGAACTTTCCGTTCATATGAACAAGAAACTCGGTGCGGGACTTGCAGGAGGAGAAGGATTCCTGATGCAGAAACTGACGGGACCCGGTATGGTGTTCTTTGAGATCGACGGTTACTGCAAGGAATACAATCTGCAGCCGGGCGAGAGGATCGTCTGCGACACAGGTGTACTTGCGCTGATGGACAGCACCGTTACGATGGAGGTGCAGACCGTTAAAGGACTGAAGAACAAGCTGTTCGGCGGTGAAGGACTATTCGATACGGTTCTGACAGGACCCGGAAAAGTATATTTACAGACGATGACGGTATCCAAACTTGCATCGCTGATGATCCCGTTCATTCCGAAGAAATAATAAGGACCGGGATAAAAGGGTCAAAAAGATCTGCCGCAGATGCGTGCGGCGGGTCTTTTTACGTTTGAGAAAAACGGCGGGATTATGCTATAATATGGATTGTGACTGCTGGTACAGAACAGAGGTGTGAACATGCCCATACTTGCTGCTTTTATGGTGCCGCATCCGCCCATGATCGTTCCTCAGATCGGACGCGGCAGTGAAGAACAGGTTCGTGATACGATCCGCGCATATGAACGTGTGGCCGATGAGATCGCGGCATTAAAACCCGAGACGATCATCATCACCAGTCCGCATGCGACCAGGTATGCCGATTATTTTCATGTATCTCCGGGAAGGACGGCGGAAGGTTCCTTCGCGAACTTTAATGCCGGAGACGTCCGCTTTCTGGAATCCTATGACGAGGAGCTGACCGCCAGGATCACCAAACTGGCAGAGCAGTGGAAAGTAGAGGCCGGGACGCTCGGGGAAAGAGACAGGTATCTTGACCACGGGACAATGGTGCCGCTCTATTTTATCAGGCAGAAATACAGTGATTTTAAGATCGTCCGGATCGGACTGTCCGGACTCCCGCTTGCGGATCATTATAAGCTCGGTATGCTGATCCGGGAGGTCGTGGAGGCCACCGGCAGAAAAGCCGTGTTTGTGGCCAGCGGCGATCTTTCCCATAAATTACAGAAATACGGTCCGTACGGCTTTGCGCCGGAGGGCCCGCAATATGATGAACGGATCATGGATGTCTGCGGGAGAGCGGCTTTTTCCGAGTTGTTTGATTTTGACGAATCATTCTGTGAAAGGGCAGCCGAATGCGGACACCGCTCTTTCGTGATCATGGCCGGGGCACTGGATGCAACCGCGGTTGACGCGACCGTGCTGTCACACGAGGATGTAACGGGCGTCGGCTACGGGATCTGCACGTTCTATCCGAAAGGACCGGATGAGAGCAGACATTTTTTGGACCTTTACCTGAAGAAATGGAATCCCGAAATGACCGGAGACCCTTATGTGGCACTTGCGCGTAAGTCTCTGGAAAGTTATATCCTGAGGAACGAGACGATCGACGTGCCCGGGGACCTTCCGGAGGAAATGCTGACAACGAAGGCCGGTGCGTTTGTGTCGATCCATAAATTCGGCAGACTGCGCGGCTGTATCGGAACGATCCAGGCAACGACGGGAAGTGTGGCGGAAGAGATCATTCAGAATGCCATCAGTGCTTCCACAGCGGATCCGCGTTTTGAGGCGATCGAACCGGAGGAACTGCCCTGGCTGGAGATCAATGTGGATGTGCTGGGAGAAGCGGAAGACATCGACTCACCGGCACAGCTGGATGTGAAAAAATACGGCGTGATCGTCAGCTGCGGCTTCAGAAGGGGCCTGCTGCTCCCCGATCTGGACGGGGTGGATACCGTTGAGGAACAGATCTCCATCGCCATGCAGAAGGGCGGGATCTCACCCGGAGAAAAGATCCGTCTGCAGCGGTTTGAAGTCATCAGACATAAGTGAGGAAAAAGAATGCCGGCATGCGATGTGTGTTTCAGACATTGTAATATCGCAGAAGGAGAGACGGGCTTTTGCGGCGCAAGAGGCACAAGGGACGGAAAGGTTGTCGCGCTCAATTACGGCAGGATCACTTCGCTTGCGCTCGACCCGATCGAAAAGAAGCCGCTCAACAGATTCTACCCGGGCAGTCTGATCCTTTCCGCAGGCAGTTACGGATGCAACCTCCGCTGCCCGTTCTGTCAGAACGAGGAGATATCCTGGGGCAGACAGGCGATGCGGTACGCCGTGGAAGCGGACACGCTGAGCCCGGAAGAGTTGCGGGACATCGCCGTTTCATACAGGAACAGGGGAAATATCGGCGTTGCTTTCACATACAACGAGCCGCTGATCGGTTATGAATACGTTCTGGATACGGCGAAGCTGGTGCACGGATCCGGCATGAAAAACGTGCTCGTGACAAACGGATGCGCCACACATAAGGTCATGGAAGAACTCGCACCGTATATCGATGCGATGAATATAGATCTCAAAGGATTCAGCGAAAGCTATTACAAAGACGTCCTCTCAGGCGACAGGCAGACGGTCATGGACCTGATCGCGCAGGCGGTCTGCTCCTGCCATGTGGAACTGACCACACTGATCGTTCCGGGTGAGAATGACAGCGAAGAGGAAATGCGGGAGATCAGCAGCTGGATCGCGCAGTTAAAGGACGAAAAAGGCAACAGGATCGGCAGCAGGATCCCGTTGCATATCTCCAGATTCTTTCCGCGTTTTCACATGCAGGACAGGGACGCGACTGACGTGGGACTGATCTACCGTTTGAAGGAGATCGCAGAGGAAAAATTGGAATTCGTGTATACAGGTAATTGCTGATACAGACAGAAGAAAGAAGAGAAAGATGAATACTGCAAGTCGAAGAAATCCCGTGATCGCAGGAGTGATCCTGGCAGCGGGCATGTCGAGCCGGATGGGGCAGTTCAAACCCATGCTCTCGATCGGTGACACCACTTTTATCAAACGGATCATTCACAACATGCATCTGGCAGGCATACAGGAGATCCTTGTCGTGACCGGCGCCAACCGGGATGAACTGGCTGCGCATCTGGAAGGTGAAAGTGTCCGCCTGCTGTTTAACGCGC
>JAGCXZ010000097.1 GCA_017961065.1 Lachnospiraceae bacterium | reverse complement strand
GGCCACACAGCCGCAGGCCTGCGCCGTTCCCGTGATCTTCTCACTCGCCGTGGAAGAAGTCTTAAAGGAAGAAACCACTTCATAGCCCGGTCCGCTGTAGCGGATCTGCGTATTGTTGTTCGACGTTTCCGTCGGCTTGTTGTTCATGCCGACCGCCCCGACGGAGATCGCGCGCTTGCAGCCCGCCGGATAAACCGTCTGGTTGGAGCCGTCATCTCCCGCCGCGCAGAAGACCGCGATGCCGTCCTCATACAGCAGCGTCATCTGCTCCTCAACGAGTTTGCTGTACCCGTAGAAGTTGGTTCCGATCACAACGATATCCGGCTTCCAGTCCTTGCGCACAAACTGCAGCGCATAGTAGAGGGATTCCGTTGTGGCATATTCGAGATTCGGATCATGGATGTTTGCGACCAAAAGCTGCGCATCGGGCGCAACGCCGCATCCGAGCGACCCGTTACCAGCAACTGCCGCGACGAGTCCTGCCAGATGCGTGCCGTTTCCGTTCTTATCGTTTAACGTATCGGCCTTGACCATACCCTTGTTCTGGCCGGTCACCTGATAGTACGCTTTGCCGATGATCTTATTGTTTGCAGTGTTCTTGAATTCCGTATGACCGGGCATCACGCCCGTATCGAGAATGGCAACACGGATGCCCTTACCGGTATAGCCTGCCTTCCAGGCGGCATTGGAATCGAGCATTTCATGGTGCCACTGATAATTCGCGTTGCTTTTCTTAAGGTAGGGATCGCCGTAGAACGGCGTATAGCCAAGGAGTTCCGGCTCGTCCTGCCCACCGGCTTCTGCGGCTTCTTCTGCATCTGCCGCTGCATTTGCCGCTGCGGGTTCGGATCCGCTACCGGCTGCTGCGTCTGCATCACCGGTCTGTGCTTCCATCCCGCAACTGTCCCATGTATCAGAGCCTTCCTGCCCTGCTCTCTCAGCAGCGGCCGTCGGGATCTCGGTATAGATCGGCCAGGCCGCGGGAAGGTCCGTACCGGGATCTGCGGATGCGATCACCGCAGACTTCACATCTTCCACATGGATATACGCCACACCGCAGTCCGGATCGTAGGACAGCAGTTCACCTTAAAACGCTTCCGCAAAGAGCTGCGCTTGTGCCTCATCTTCTGCTTCCACCATGATCTCATCGGCAAGAAAATCAACCGAGTCCACCGCGCCTTCGATCTCAGAAAGATGCTCTGCCAGAAGGGCTTTGTCGGCACGCTGCGCCTCTGTCAGCGCGATCGCCGGGGCGTCTTCATCCCGTGTTATGTCACCCGACCGCTCGTCGGTTTCCGGCATTATGTCAACCCATTCGATATCTGCCGCTGTTCCCTCTTCTTCAGGAGGTCCAATCACCACATCACCGGAACCATCAGCATCCATGCCGTTTATGGCAACATCTGCCGCGCTTCCTGTATCCTCTCCGGCAGCATCCAAATCGCCCACGCCGGCGTCGCTGTCTACACTTATGTCAACCATAGGAGCGCAAAGATCCGAATCCTCCGGCTGTATCAGCGCCGGGGAATCCGGATCGATGTTTCCTGCGTATACGGTTGTTGCACCCTGCAGCAGCACCACGGCTGCCAGCAGAAGGCTCATCAGACGTTTCATGCGCATGCTTCTCACCTTGTCGGTTCATCTGCTATACGTTCAGTTTCATGTCTCCTTCTTTGATCCACTTCATCTTACGCATGAACTCCGAGATCAGAAGGGATAAGACTGTCGGGAACACAATATGCATCAGCGCGATCTCAAGCAAAGCCACGCCGGGCGTTACCCCGCCCTCCGTCATCGTCTGGTAGGCGTTGATCGGTCCGACCAGAGCGGCGGTTCCCATACCGGAACCCGTGGCGTTATTTGTCATCTGAAATACCATTGTCGATACCGGTCCGAGGATCACGCTGGTAATGATCGCCGGCAACCATATGACCGGTTTTTTGACGATGTTGCCGATCTGCAGCATGCTGGTTCCCAGTCCCTGTGCCAGCAGACCATTCACTTTATTGTCCCTGTAGGAGGCAACGGCAAAGCCGATCATGTTGGCGCAGCATCCTGCGGTAGCCGCTCCTGCGGCAAGCCCGCTCAGTCCCAGGATCACACCGATCGCCGCGGAACTGATCGGAAGCGTCAGCGCAATACCCATCAGCGCGGATACCACGATACCCATCAGGAAAGGCGCCTGCTCCGTTCCCCAGTTGATCAGGCTTCCGAGCCATGTCATGAACGCACTGATCGGCGGTCCGAGGATCAAACCGACTGCCGCACCCGACACGATACAACAAAGGGGTGTGATCAATATATCGACCTTTGTGCGCCCCGCCACAACCTTTCCGAGATAAATTGCTGTCATTGCGGCAAGAAAAGCGCCCAGCGGTTCGCCGGGTCCTGCCAGCACTACGGCACCGTCAACCAGAACGGTACCCGCCAGGAGCTTTGATGCAAACGCGCCGACCATACCCGCAACCGCGGCAGAAACAACGGTAAGAGGCTGTGATTTTAACTTCACCGCACACCCGATCCCGATGCCCGCACCCGTTGCAGCACTCGCGATCTTGCCCATCATGGTAAGCGAATCCCCAATGACACCCGGGATGAAAGACGCGATCTGATTGATGATCGTGCCGATGATCAGAGTCGCGAACAGGCCGATCGCCATGCCGCTCAAGCCGTCAATAAAGAACTCATGCAGAAATGTCTTGAACTTATTCATAATATGTCTCCTCGATCTAAGATCACCGGCCCTTCTGCGCTCTCATCACATGGACCGGTGTCATGAAAATCACTCTAATTGGCAAGCACCTTGTCGATCAGTGCT
>JAGCXZ010000096.1 GCA_017961065.1 Lachnospiraceae bacterium | reverse complement strand
TTCCCTGGCAATGCTGATGCCGACGACCTTCGGACACTTCTTCTGCGTGTTCATCTGCTTCAGTCTGCCGCATACCAGACCGGCCTGCGTGGATCCGGTTCCGGATGCGTGAAAGAGGATATCAAAATCAATGCCGTATTCGAGCTGCTGCAGGCAGATCTCGTCGTATGCTTTTTCATATGCGGTGCTTCCCTGGATCCCGTGGCCGCCGCCCATGATGAAATAGGGCTTCCTGCCCTCGAGCGAAAACCGTTCCAGGGCCGCATCGATCGTTGATGATACTGCCGATACGGGGCAGGTCTCCACGGTCGCGCCGAACCGGTCCGTGATCAGGCGGTTGAACGAGTCTTCTTCCTGGGATTCCGGCGAAACGATGTGGCAGTGAATGCCGAGCGCAAACGCCAGATTGGCGATCACCCTGCAGTGGTTGCTGCAGTTGCTGCCATAGGTCATCACCAGATCCGCCTCACTGTCCGTGATCGATCTGTAGAACTCCGCGGCTTTTCTGGCCTTGTTCCCGCCGAAACTGAACGGGATCAGATCATCCCGCTTGATCCATATGCGGTTGTCGGAATACTGCCCTGAGAGTTCCACCAGGGGCGTTGATTTGAGCGGGCGCTCAAACAGCGCTATTTTGTTCATATATCTCTCCCATCAGATCCGTCTGTTTCAGGGTTCCTTTTACGATCTGCGCTCTTCTGTACGCATCCAGATCCGCGACCGTCTGCGCGTCACCCGATAAGGATCCGGATCCTTTCAGCACTTTGCCGACCGATCCGAAGATGATCTTCATATCCATCCCAAATGTCAGGTGATCCACATACTGAAGGTCATAACGGAAGCGGTCTTCCCAGCACAGCGCGTTCCTGCCGTTGATCTGCGCAAGACCGGTCAGTCCCGGCCTGACGTCGTGGCGTCTGAATTCATCCCGCGTATAGTACGGCAGATACCGGATCAGAAGCGGTCTCGGTCCGATCAGGCTCATATCGCCCTTCAGGATGTTGAAGAGCTCCGGCAGTTCGTCCAGACTGCTCGCGCGCAGCTTCCTGCCAAAAGAAGTCAGCCGCATTTCATCCGGCAGCAGATTTCCGTTCTCATCACGCTCATCGCTCATCGAGCGGAACTTGTACATCGGAAAGATCCTGCCGCCCTTGCCGGGACGGTCCTGGTGAAAGATCACCGGGCTTCCCAGTTTGATACGCACCAGAAGCGCAAGGATGGCATACAGCCAGCACAGGAGCAGGATTGTCAGCGCACTGATCACTATATCGAAAAACCGTTTGATCACTTTCGCATAGATCATGAAAAGAAACTCCTGACGATCCCGATGATCTGTTCCATATCTTCGGGTGTGTTCTTGATGTCCGAAGGCAGGCAGAGGCCCGTGTTGAAGATCCGCTCCGAAACGCTTTCCCCGCTCTTGGCCTGAATGAAGTCATTGGCTGCATATACCGGCTGCAGATGCATCGGCTTCCAGATCGGACGGCTTTCGATGTTCTCTTTGTCAAAGGCCTCCATGATATCCAAAGGTTTCACGTCGCATGCAGGATCGATCGTGATGCAGCTGAGCCAGAAGTTGGGCTCGCTGTCCGGCGCGTACGGATTCATCGTGATCGCCGGAATATCCGAAAACGCTTCCTTGTAGTGCATGTAGATCCTGCGCTTGGCATCGATGTGCTCCGCAAGGTGCAGGAGCTGTCCTCTGCCGATGCCGGCAACCACATTGCTCATGCGGTAGTTAAAGCCGATCTCCTTGTGTTCGTAATGTCTGGCCGGTTCTCTGGCCTGCGTTGCCAGGAATGTCGCCTTTTTGGTAACTGCCTCATCGGCCGCAACAAGCATGCCGCCGCCTGAAGTGGTAATGATCTTGTTGCCGTTGAACGAGAAGATCCCGATCTCCCCGAACAGTCCCGTCTGTTTTCCGTGCAGTGTCGCGCCGAGCGATTCCGCTGCATCCTCGATGAACGGGATGCCGCGCTCCTTACAGATGGCCGAGAGCTCGTCGAGTTTGGCCGGCGTTCCGTAAAGGTTGGCACAGATCACGGCCTTGGCCTGCGGATACTTATCCAGCGCCTTTTTCAGCGCCTCCGGATCCATATTCCAGGTCTGCGTCTCGCTGTCCACAAAGACGGGCTTTGCGCCCACATAGGTGATCGGGTTCACGGTAGCCGCAAACGTGAGGTCTGAACCGATCACGATATCATCCCTGCCGACGCCGCTTAAGATCATGGCCAGATGGATCGCACCGCTTCCTGCCGACAGAGCCGCCGCATGCACATTGCCCTGCAGATATGCGGCAAATTCCTGCTCGAAAGCCGTTACGTTCGGTCCGAGCGGCGCTACCCAGTTGGTGTCAAACGCCTCATGTATGAATTCCAGTTCCTCTCCGTGCATGGTCGGTGAGGACAGATAAATTCGCTTGCTCATTATTTTCCCCTTCCCTTCGGATCAGTCGTCTATATGTACCGCGGCATCCACGACGGGATGCTTTTCGTCTGCTTTGAGTTTATATGTCGGAACAAGCTTCTTCACCCAGGTGCGGATCGCCTCCGCGTCGGCTTCTTCGTAGGCTTCTTCCTTCAGTTCGCTGAGCTCCTCAAAGAACTCTTCTTCGTCAAATTCGATCGGCCTGCCGATGTGGATCAGCTTGTTGGCCGTCTCCTGCATGCCTTCCTCCTCCATGAGCATTTCCTCATAGAGTTTCTCACCGGGACGCAGTCCCGTGAACTTGATCTGGATGTCTTCTCCGGGCACATAGCCGGACAGACGGATCAGGTTCATGGCCAGATCCAGGATCCTTACCGGTTCGCCCATTTCCAGAACGAAGATCTCACCGCCTTTAGCATATGCACCGGCCTGCAGGACCAGGGATACCGCCTCGGGGATGGTCATGATATACCGGATGATGTTCGGGTGCGTGACGGTCACGGGACCGCCTTCGGCGATCTGTTTCTTGAACAGCGGGATCACGCTTCCGTTGCTGCCTAAAACATTACCGAACCGTACCGCGACGAAATCCGTTTTGCCGCGCCCGTTATAGGCCTGTACGATCATCTCGCAGATCCGCTTGCTCGCGCCCATGATGTT
>JAGCXZ010000095.1 GCA_017961065.1 Lachnospiraceae bacterium | reverse complement strand
GACCTCATCCTCGATCTCCACGCCGATCACGTCGGTCATGCGGCAGAAATACCCTTCCGCCTTGAGCGCTTCGCACGCGCTCTGCGCATCGGTCACCACCATCCGGATGATCCCGTATTCAGCACTGTCATTTGTAACGGACCCTAAGATATTGATCCCGTTTTTTAACAGGATCTCTGTGATCCTGCACATGGTTCCCTTCCTGTTTTCCGCGTAGATCGATACCTGCTTGAGCATCTTGTTCCTTCCTTCCCTCTCTCAGACGCGCTGCGGCGTCACATGCATAAAAAAACGGCGGATATCGCGCATATTCATACCTGTTGATCCGTAGCGGCCAAATCCCCGTTTTCCCTGATCTTTGAAATAAAACACTTGACTTAAAGTATACTTGATATAGTATTCTTTTGTCAAAGGGGTAAGACATTCATTTCGCATACGGAGAAAGGAGCTTGTTTTATGGAAAACTTTACTTTTTACGCACCGACATACTTTGCGTTCGGCAAAGACAGCGAGTCCAAAGCCGGTGAACTGGTGGAACGTTTCGGCGGCACCAAAGTTCTGCTGCATTACGGCGGCGGATCCGTGGTACGTTCCGGCCTGCTCGACCGCGTGAAAAAACCACTGGATGCGGCATCGATCGCATATATAGAGCTTGGCGGGGTTAAGCCGAATCCCAGGAGCGGTCTCGTTTATGAAGGGATCGATCTGTGCAGGAAGGAAAAAGTGGATTTTGTCCTTGCCATCGGCGGAGGCAGCGCAATCGATTCCGCAAAAGCCATTGCTGCCGGCACGGTCTATGACGGGGATTTCTGGGATTTCTACGAAGGAAAGCCCGTAGAGAAAGCCCTCCCGATCGGCACGGTGCTCACCATTGCTGCCGCGGGTTCCGAAGGTTCTCCCGATTCCGTCATCACCAGAGAAGACGGAATGCTCAAAAGAGGGGCTTCCGGCGAAGCATACCGTCCGCGCTTCTCAATCTTAAACCCTGCGCTGACGCAGACACTCAGCGCCTATCAGACCGCCTGCGGTGTGACCGATATCATCGCGCACCTCTATGAGCGGTATCTGACCAGAACCAAAGATGTCGAAGTGACAGACCGCATGATCGAAGCGCTGATCTTAACCATGATCAACGAAGCCCCGAAAGTGATTGCAAACCCCGATGACTATGAGGCACGCGCGAATATCATGTGGGCGGGGATGATCGCGCATAACAACTGCTGCGGTGTCGGCAGAACGCAGGACTGGAACAGCCACTGCATCGAGCATGAGCTTTCGGCACTCTATGACTGCGCGCACGGCGCCGGTCTGGCCGTAACGATGCCTGCCGTCTTCACTTATGTGCTCTCAAATGATGTGACTCGCTTTGCCCAGATCGCCGTCAGAGTATGGGGCTGCCGGATGGATTTCTACCATCCGGAGAAGACTGCCAAGGAAGGGATCGATGCGCTCCGCAGATTCTTAAAGTCCATCGGCATGCCGCTGACCTTTGCAGAGCTTGGCGCAAAGGAGGAAGATATCGAAAAAATGGCAGCCACCTGCTGTCTTGACGGGCCGCTGCAGGGATTTGCCAAACTGGACGCACAGGATGTTGCAAAGATCTACCGCTTGATGCTCTGATCCGCACCGGCGCGTGACCTTACGCGGATGATTTTCATGTAACAAAAACGGTGACCACAGATGTGATCACCGTTTTCTTTATGCCTTTTGTATAACTATCGGAACTTGCGTTAATAAGCCGCAAGTGCCTCGGGCAGACTGTCGGATTCAAGTTCATAGATCTCTCCCGCTTCCAGTCCGAAGCCGAGATCTTCTCCCTCACCTTCTAAGATCGCGGAGTAAGTGTCTTCATCGATCGAAACAAACTCTCCGTCATTATAGAGCACATAGGAATACTCGCCGCTCTCACCGTCCTGCTTGATCAGCGTCAGCGTGTAATTTCCTTCCGGCAGCGCCGCTATAACATAACCGGAATCTGCGGCAGGCCAGGTCGAAAACGAATCGCTTTCGTCCGTAAACGCATATCTTACAAGGATGTCCTGGTTGTATTCCATCTGGTCTTCCGGATACTCGAACAGCACGTACGACAGCCCCTCTCCGGGTGTATCCGGGATATCGTGTGTGGCGATACGCGTGTAATCGATCGAAGCCTGCAGGATATCCAGATACTTCTCGAAACCGAAATTCTTCATAACCCAGGGCAGGATCTCGGCAAGCTGCTCATAATCCGTTCTCGGTGTCATCGCCATGGCGACGTTCATCCAGTAATAGAACTCATCTTCCGGTTCCATGCCTTCCGTACCGAGCATGTACGAAAGGATATTGAGCAGGGACGAATTGATGTGAACACCTCCGTTGTCGTTGAGTTCGGTACTCTCAAATGCCGCGGGAACATAGTATTCATCCCATACGAACTCCGGCTGCTGGCGCTGGTGCGGATCACCCATAACGCGCAGGCCGCCTTCCTGGATCTTCTCACCCATCAGATAGGGCTCATCATCCTCATCGACCATCATCGCTGCCAGGTTACCCAGAATATCGCTCATGCCTTCGTTGATCGCGCCGTAATCGTTCATGTAGAGGTTTGTGGTCATCAGTGTGCCCGTCACGCAGTGCGTGAACTCATGTCCGATGACGTCGATCGCCTCGCCGTAACCGTTCTGCGTATCAAATTCAAAGACCTGGAAGCCCTGCTGTTTGCCGACATAGCAGGCATTCTCTGCAGGATATCCGTCTTCGTCAACGGCATTCATCAGGATCAGGGACGGCGTACCGTCACCGTCGGGACCTGTCCAGCCGCATTCCTCAAACAGATCGTAGATCTGGATGAAACCGTAATATGTGAGCAGCGATTCCCTGTCAAATTCTCCGTCTTCGGACGCGCAGGGTGTGAGTGTATCGTTAAAATCAAAATCCGCCTGATCCGCACACAGGATCTGCCTCTGTGCGTCTCCTAAGATCTGCATGCCTGTTTCGGGATCGATCATGATCGGAACTTCGATGTCCTTCTTCTTGCCGGAATTATCCGTAACGGTTCCGCTCCATGTACCGGTCTCCATATCCTTGAAAGCAAACACCGCCGTACTGCCTGCAAGCGCATCAGCGCTGCCGGGGTTGGATATGGGCATCGAATACAGGAAGTTGCCGCTGTGATCCACGTAATGGGCAAGGTAGGCCGTATCCACGTCACTGAAGATATTGTCGGTATAAACGACCCATACATAGTGGAACGCGTCGTCACTTTCCGAAGGAAGCAGCGTCTGCTCCGTCAGATCGGACAGGATCGTCAGGCCGTCATATTCTTTTTTGATCACTTCTTCGGCTTCCCCGGCGCTGATCGTCCAGGTATCGGCATCGGGAGCTTCCAGATTCGGAACCAGGGAGCTGACCAGTCCGATCGCCTCTCCGTCCTTGTTCACAACAAGTTTGGCGGTAGCCGCATAAACCGACAGATCGCCGACTACCTGCTGGAAAGAATAATAGGTAACGCCGTCCTCTGTGGGATAGATCGTACAAGTACCCAGTTCCGTGCTGTCGTCTCCTCCGATGAGCGGCATGGCTGCATAGACGCAATCCCTGGCATCATCTGCATCATTGATCACCCCGTCATAGAAAGGTTCACCGATAAAGGAAGACACCGCTCCTTCGCCGGTCGCAGCTGCATATGTAGTCTCCTCCGACATTTCATCCTGCGGTTCTTCGTATTCGTCTTCCTCGTCATTTAAATCGTCATCATAATCCGCAGTATACTCTTCCTCGTTGTTATTACCGCATCCCGTGGCAAACAGAGCCACCTGGGATACCATGAGCAGCATGCTTACGCATACGGCAAACAGTTTGTACTTTCTCATACTGTTGTCCTCTTTCCTTTCTTATTGAAAACGGGTCCCGCATGGACCCGTGATCACACACAAAAAAAATTATAACACCATCCCGTCATCATTTGAATTGTTTTTTTGATCCATCCGCTTCATGTAGTCTTCAGCAGGCATCGGTTTGGCAAAATAGAACCCCTGGATCATATCGCAGCCGAGACTTGCCAGGAAATCAACCTGCTCCTTGATCTCAACGCCTTCTGCAACCGTATGCATATTGAGCTTCTTGGCGAGGTTTACGGCCTCTTCCACGACGATACGGCCTCTTCCTTCCTCTCCGTCCCCGCGGAAAAATTCCGCGTCCAGTTTCAGAACATCCAGCGGCATATCCTTTAGCGAATTCAACGAGGAATAGCCGGAACCGAAATCATCCATGGACACGCTGAACCCGTAGCCCTTCAGCCTGTTGATCGTATTGATCATGGCCTTCTTGTCATCAAAGAACGCGCTCTCCGTCACTTCCAGTTCGATCAGTTCATGCGGTGCTCCGGCACGATCCACGATGTCGCGGATCTGTTCGGCCAGATCGTCCTCGATAAAATGCGCGCGGGACACATTAACGGAAACGGGAACACACGAATAGCCCGCATCCAGCCATGCCTTCTGATCCTTTGCGACGTGTTCGATCATATAGTGG
>JAGCXZ010000094.1 GCA_017961065.1 Lachnospiraceae bacterium | reverse complement strand
GGTAGGTCGTTTTCAGGAGCGATTCGGATCCGTCTTCCTGCTGCGTGATGCCGAGTTCCTTAAAACCGTCTTCGGCATTCTGCGCATTTACCGCAGCGTCCTGACCGCCACCGGGCTGCTGATCGCTCTTTAACTGCTCATGCTCTGCCAGTTCCTCTTCAAGGTGGTTCCCCGAAAGGTCATGCAGAAGATCTGCCAGGTGCTCCAGATTCGCGCGGATCCCGTCAACGATCTCCCATTCCTGCGTGACCGGCTCATCCCCCGCGAGTGCCATCGTAAGCACATCGGATGCCCGCAGGAACGCACTCTCGGCATTCTCTGCGAACAGAAGCTCCGCAGGCATGGATGCGAGTCCCTCGTTCATCCCCTGCACATCATTTTCGATCTCATGTTCAAAATTCTGATAGTTTTCAAACTGACGGATCGTCGCCTCGTCCATGGGCAGATCCAGTTTCTGCATCTGCACCGGTGTCGCGGGACTGACGTCCGGATGGGCATTCAGATGTGAGACCATGTCCATCAGCGCCTGCTTGTTCACGGACATGCCCTCTTCCATCATATGTTCGACCATGGAAACATTCCGGTCTGTCATGGGAAGATCGGCCTCGGAAAGCGCGGCGCCGATCGTGGACGAACCGGACAGATTTGTATAAAGCGGACGCAGCTCGGTCTGATCCGCGTTTGTCGATCTGACTTCAAAAGAAAGCACCTGACCGACGTTAATGGGCAGATTCCCGGAAAGCTGCGCGGAAAGTGTCTGTTTGGAATCAAGTAAGAGCATGATGCTGTTTCCGTCCATGGACGTGACACGGCCGGAAAGGATCTGTCCCGTGGTAAGCTGCAGCTCCTGCTTCAGATGCGAGAGCGTATCCCTTGTCAGGACTTCCTGTATATCCTGTACCTGATTCTGTAAATATCCCTGTGTATGATTGACCTGTATGCTCATGTTTCACCCTGTCGGAAGAGATCACAGAATATTCCGGATGAATGATCTGCGATGGATCGGGCACGGGCCGATCTGTCTGATCGCCTCCATGTGCGCACCCGAACCGTACCCCTTGTTCTCGGCAAAGCCGTAACCCGGATACCGTTCATCCAGTTCGACCATCATCCTGTCTCTGGTCACCTTGGCAACGATGGATGCGGCCGCTATGGACGCGCTCTTGGCATCCCCTTTGATGATCGGAACCTGCTTCATCGGAAGCAGCGGGATCGTCACCGCATCATTTAATAATATATCGGGTGTGACAGCCAGTTTCGTAACCGCTTCACGCATGGCTTCATAGGTTGCCTGCAGGATATTGATCTCATCGATCCTGGTGTGGCTTGCCATACCCAGTCCGACCGCGACAGCCTCACGCATGATGACCTCATAGAGTTCCTCGCGTTTGGCGGCAGACAGCTTCTTGGAGTCATTCAGATACAGTACGGGATGATCCTTAGGCAAAATCACGGCCGCCGCGACAACAGGACCCGCCAGAGGTCCCCTGCCCACTTCGTCGATCCCGCAGATATGGGAGAACGAAGCATACTGACGCTCAAACGTATACATCTTCTCCGTACGCGCCTCTTCGGCTCTCAGGTCGGCTATCCGCTTTTCCGCTTTTTTGATCAAAGCCTCAACGCCCGCTCTTGTATCGTTGCGATACATTTCCATGAACTGTCCCAGAGCGTCAAACGAAGTGGCCTCAAATTCTTTTTTGATGTCGGTAATGGATTTCATTTCTGTTTCAACAGGCCGAATTTGTCAAAGGGTAAGATCCTCAAGCCCGCCTTTCCGATAATATCCTGCCGCTTTACATTGCCGATCTCTTCCGATCGCGAATCAATGCTCTTCTCCCGGTTGTCTCCGATCACGAAGTATTCGTCGTCTCCCAGATGCACCTCCTGCGAGGCCCGTCCCGGATCCTCGATCTTGGGAAGTCCTTCGACGTCCTTGATCTGGTTGCCGTTGATAAAGATCATTCCTTCCGTGATCTGGATCGTCTCACCCGGTAATCCGATCACGCGCTTGATTAGTCCCTCACGCTCATACTCACTGTTGAAGCAGATAATCTCGTAGCGTTTCGGATCCCTGATCCGGTATGTGATCTTGTCCATCAGCAGCACATCCCCTTCGCTCAGCGTTTCCTGCATCGAAACATTGTGCACGATGATACGCTGCGCGACAAAAGCCGAAACAAGATAGGACAGCGCCAGAACGATCAGGATAAATACACTGATATCAATCAGCAGCTTCATGATGCGCCTTGACAGCGATTTTTTCTTTTTCTTCTGTTCTGACATCAGGGCATCTCCAATGTAAATCTTCCGATCCTGCCGCTCCTGAATTCATCCAGTACGATCTGGGAAGCTTTGTTCGTATCCAGTTCCTCTCCCTTTTTCAGGCAGCCTCTTACGGAAGCGATCCGGCAGAGCACCTCATAGGCCGTTCCGTTCTCATCAACGCCGTAGCGTTCGCCGATCGCGCCGCCGCGAATGGCACGCAGCGTCTCAAGAAGTGTGCAGGCAAGCTCTGAAGGGTCGAGGATCTCATCATTGATCGAACCGATCATCGCTAAGTGCATGCCGACCTTCTGATCCTCGAATTTCGGCCACAGAATACCCGGTGTATCCAGCAGTTCCACGTTCCTGTTCAGTCTGATCCACTGCTTCCCCTTGGTTACACCCGGTTTGTTGCCGGTCTTGGCACAGGCCTTTCCGGCAAGCGTATTGATAAAGGTTGATTTTCCGACATTCGGGATTCCGACAACCATCGCTCTGACCGGACGGTTTAGAATACCCCGCTTCCGGTCTCTTTCGATCTTTTCCCTGCAGGCTTCCTGTATGGATGCCTGTATGCTCTTGATTCCGCTGCCGTCCCTGGAATTGACTTTGACAACTGTATGATCCTGTGCGCGGAAACTCTCCGTCCAGGCGTCATTGCCTGCCTCGTCCGCCAGATCCGATTTGTTCAATATGATAAGACGCGATTTGTTCCTGCCGAGTTCATCGATGTCCGGATTGCGCGAACTGAAAGGGATACGCGCATCCAGCAGTTCTATGATCAGATCGATCAGTTTGATATTCTCCAGCATCATACGCTTAGCTTTCATCATATGACCGGGATACCATTGATATTGCATACGCTTATTCGATCCTTCCTATGCCTTCCTCGGCATTGCGTTCCAGATGCAGCCATGCCTTGCCTTCGATCATGGACCGGTTCACGATCCCGATGTCGGCACTTCTGCTGTCCTCACTCTCGGCGCGGTTGTCGCCAAGCACGAAATAGTCCTCCAGCCCGAGTGTGATCGCGTTTTCCGCGATCCCGGGTTCCATCAGTTCCCCCGAATAATCCTGGGCATACTGCACACCGTTGATGTAAAGCTTGCCCTGCTTGATCTGCACGGTCTCACCGGGCAGGCCCAGGACACGTTTTACATACAGGTGCGTATTCTGATTGCCGTTCGGGTGGAAAACGATCACATCTCCGCGATCCGGAGAAGAAAACTGATAGACGATCTTATCCAGAAGGATCTCCTGTCCTGCCGAAAGAACGGGTTCCATGGACGATCCGATCACGCTCGTTCTGATCCCGAAGGAATAGACGGCAAATACGCCCAGAAACGCCGCTACAACGATCCCGGATACCCAGGTCAGGATCTCATAGAGATGCCCGAAATTGATCTTTTTTTTCTTGGGCTGCAGATGGAGCGTGCCGCCTCTGTAGTCAAGTGATTTTCTTCGCAGTGCCATACTCATAGTATAAATCATTTCAAAGGGTTGCGCCATAAAAAAAAGAGCAGTAACCTGCTCTTTTTCTTCTTATTTTACAAGCTCCTTGACTTTGGATCTCTTGCCGACACGGCCGCGCAGATAGTAGAGTTTTGCTCTTCTGACTTTACCGCGTCTTACAACTTCGATCTTCTGTACGCTCGGGGAATGCAGCGGCCAGGTCTTCTCAACGCCTACACCGTTACTGGACTTACGAACGGTAAAGGTCTCTCTGTTGCTGCCACCCTGTCTCTTGATAACTGTTCCTTCGAAAACCTGAATTCTTTCACGGTTTCCTTCTTTGATCCTGGCATGAACCTTGACGGTATCGCCAACTGCGAACTCGTCAACTTTTTCCTTGAGCTGTTCAGCCTCGATCTCCTTAATGATTGTGCTGTTCATTGTTGTTCCTCCTGCTCATTGTTGATGTTCTTGCAATCCTCATCACCGGTCGTGCAGCGGAACATCTCTTTTAAGGTTTTTTTAGCAACGCATCTACTTTATCATACAAATGATCATTTTTCAAGGAAAAAATGCATTTTATGCGCTATTTTTCTGATAAAAAGCGTTCGAACAGGTCCGGACGCGCTTTCAGCGTCCTGCGCACGCTCTGCTCGTACCGCCATTTTTCCACATTCTCCTGGTGTCCGGACAGCAATCCTTCCGGGACTTTTTGCCCGTGCCATTCCTCAGGTCTCGAATACTGCGGGTATTCGAGCAGATGTCCCTCGAATGACTCGTTTTGCGAAGAGTTCTCATTGTGCAGAACACCCGGCAGGAGCCTCGCGATCGCATCGATCATGATGAGGGCAGGCAGTTCCCCGCCTGTCAGCACATAGTCGCCGATCGAAACATGATC
>JAGCXZ010000093.1 GCA_017961065.1 Lachnospiraceae bacterium | reverse complement strand
GCTTTCGCGGAGTGCTTTCGGGTTTTTCACTGTGTTCGCATGTGTCAGGATACCAGAAGGTCGTGCGCCATTGGAGAAGAACTTGCTGCCATATTCCTCGGAAGCGATCCCGAGGCCGATAGCGTTTTTCTCCAGTGCGATCGGGCTGTATCCCATGATCCCGTCAAACCCGAGGCCGGGGATGTGAAGGACATCCTCCGGAGACAAAACAACGGTTTCACCCGTGCTGGTCATGTAGGTATAAGTCAGAATGCCTTTCTTATCCCTATCCACTGTCATCTTATCCGGCAGGAGTGGATACAAGCCTGTGACCTGATTTCGTCCAGACCGAATGATCTGGCAGTAGCTGTTTCCCCAAAGTAGCAGGTGAGCCAGCATGACTTCTCGCAAGATGAACGATGTCATCTCACTGTTCGGCTCATCATGAAGCAGCAGATACAGCGGATGTTCCGTTGCTTTACGATTTCCATCCTCTTTGGCTTCGTACACTCCCAGCGGGAGGCTTGCGACCGTTTCCGATATGACCCGGACGCAAGCATAGACGGTAGAAAGCTGAATTGCCGTGTTGGCATTAACCGGCTTCCCGGAGCCGCTGGTACCGAAGTAGAATGTCGGGGCGGCGCTGACGCTGTCCTGAGGCTTGTCCCGTGCACGGAACAGACCGGCGAAAGGATTCTTCATGCTGTTTCCTCCATAAAAAGAAGAGCCGTCCAATTGGGATGGCCCTTCGTGCTTTTTCCACGATATCATTATACATGGGATTATTCTGTAGATCGTCTCACTATTTGGACAGTTTCCCTGTGGTGCACAGTTCTGATCTGCGGTATAATGTGGTCGGCCTTCGAGGCCTTTGTAGGATTATTTTTTGAGATATATGACGATCATTAATGTGGATTTGAAGGAAATGTGAACGGGTATTCCTCATTGGAGGCGCATTATGAATAATATTACTGAAGCTCAGAAAATATACGAGGTTTCAAAGATCTGGAAAGAGGCCGCATATAATTTCGCATTCTGGGACAAGGTAGACATCGACTGGGATAAGGAATACAAAAATGCGCTTGTGCGGGTTCTGGAAACGAAAGACCTTTATGATTATTACCGTGAACTGAAGCGTTTCGTCGCCTTGCTGGGTGATGGGCATACTGATGTCAGCTTCCCAAACGAAATATCCCAGGATACTGAATACTTCTCTATGATCCCTGTGTACTTTGCAAAGCCGGGAGATGAGATCATCGTGGTCGCTGTCTCCGAGGATGTAAAAGACGAGATTCCTCTATTCAGTACCCTGGTCAGAATTGACGGAACTGATATTCATGATTACATAAAAGAATACTGCTATCCGTACATTTGGCATGCCAACGAAGACGCTTGCGGCATTTTCATTTTGAACAGTCTTGTGTTCGGCAGGCGTGGAAGCGGCGCGGTCTTCACATTTGCAAAGGATGGGAGAGAATTTGAAGTCCGGCTTGACAGAGTCGTCCCTTCAAAAATCGTATGGTGTAAAACCGATATCGTTCCACAAAGCGTCATTTCCCAGAGATTGATCAGCAGTTCGGAGGTTCATACTGTACAGATCACCGACGATGGGATTGCGATGATCAGGATAGCTTCCTTCGACGATGACACCATGCCCGGGAAAATCTATTCCTGTTTTGATGAACTGAAGAATGCGAAAGGTTATATTCTCGATGTCAGAGGCAACAGTGGCGGGAACAGCATGAATGCTGACGCAATCGCGGCTATGTTTATCAATGGTGAATTCCATAGCTGTTATGCTGAGGCTCAGATATATGAGCCCACATATAAGGCATGGTCGATGTTCCGGGATGACTTCAACGGTCTTTCACCTGATGAGGCGCAGCTAAAATATGCTGAAGACACGTTTAGCCTGAAAGCCTACCGGATGCAAAAGAACATATTCTATGTCAGGGATGAAGGAAGGAAAGTGGACAACAACGCTCCTGGGAAGTTGAATGGTCCGATCGTCGTGCTGATGAACCAAAGCACGTTTTCCGCTGCAGAGGATTTCGTTGATGTGATGAAAATGTATACAAACGCTGTCTTCGTCGGAAACAACACCGCAGGAAGCAGCGGCCAGCCACTATGTGAGCCGCTTGAAAGCGGCGGCTTTTTCCGTATCTGTACACGCAGGTGCATCGCTCAGAACGGTGAGGACATCTATAACAAAGGATTCACTCCTGACATTAGAATAATACCTGCTGCGGAAGACATTGCATCAGGTCGGGATGTGATACTTGAAAAGGGATTGGAAATCATAAGGAAGAGCACCTGAAAAAAAACAGTTGACAGGATGCCCCTTAGCCGAGAATATCGGAAGTTATCCATTCCTCTTCTCAACCAATATCTCACTTTCCCACTTCCCATCCAGGTTATCCGCATCCACGGATCTTTCCAGGACGAGTCCCTCTTGGGACCCGTCCTTCCATCTTACCCGGATCCCTTTCCCCAGCGGCCAGCCGGTGATCCGGGTCCGCAGGAG
>JAGCXZ010000092.1 GCA_017961065.1 Lachnospiraceae bacterium | reverse complement strand
GAGATCATCGGCGGTTCCCAGAGAGAGGATAACTACGAACTCCTGAAAAGCAGGATGAAGGAACTGGGATTGAAACAGGAGGATTATGATTTTTACTTAGATCTCAGAAAGTACGGAACGGCCAGACATGCGGGCTTCGGTCTGGGATTTGAGAGATGCGTGATGTATCTGACCGGCATGTCCAACATCCGTGACGTGATCCCCTTCCCGAGGACGGTCAACAACTGCGACCTGGATGGGATGCGGCAAAAACGGAGTGAATAAAAGAGCATTTTTGCTTATAATAAAAGCAGATCTACAGAGGGGTGGATCTGCTTTTGTATGCCGTAAAAGGGTGGGAGTCCTTTTACGGACAGGGAGTATAAAATGAATAAGAGGGTAGTCTGTTTTCTGACGGCATTCCTTGTAGGATTGTGCCCCGTGCTTCAGGTATGGGCAACTACCATTTCGGATGCCAAACAGCAAAAGAAAGAAACCGAAGCGAAACTGTCCGATGTCCAGGAAGATATTGACAACCTGGAGGAGGGCATTGAAGAGACCGAGGCCGAGATCGAAGAGATCGACGGCCAGCTTGTCGTGCTTCTGATGACGGTTGAGATCTTAAAGAGCGATATTGCGGAAAAAGAAGTCGCGATCCGGCAGGCGGAGCAGGATTACGAGGCCGCGCTCGCCAAAGAGCAGGCGCAGCACGAGGCGATGAAACGCAGGATCAAGTTCATGTATGAGAAGGGTGATCCGACCTATGCGGAACTCTTCCTGCAGTCGCAGAGCATGGCAGATCTGCTGAACAAAGTCGACTATACGGAAAAGCTCTACGATTATGACCGCAGGCTTCTGCTGGAGTACCAGTACACCAAGCAGGAAGTGATGGAAGCCAAGATGACGCTGGAGGAAGAGAAAGCCGAGATCGAGGAAGTGGAGGAGGATCTGGAACAGCAGTCCGCGGAACTGCAGAACCTGCTCGATGAGAAGAGAAGAAGGGTCGAGAACTTTGATTCGCAGCTGAATGCCGCAAGGAATAAGGCAAAGGAATACCAGAACCAGATCAGGGAGCAGGCCGCCGTGATCAAACAGCTTGAGGCGGAAGAGGCTGCCAGGAAAAAGGCGGAAGCCGAAGCAAAACGCAGGGCTGAGGAAGAGGCGCTCCGCAAGAAGGAAGAAGAGCGCAGAAGAAAAGAGTCCGACGAATCGGATGATGACGCATCCATCGAAGTGGACGACAGATCGGATGACAGTGCCGGGGAATCGGCATCCGGATCATCCGGAAGTCCCGTCTCTTCGGAGGGTTCCGCAAAAGGCAGGGAGATCGCGGAATATGCCTGTCAGTTTGTCGGAAATCCTTATGTGGCCGGCGGTACATCCCTTACCAGCGGATGCGACTGTTCCGGGTTCACGGGAGCGGTATACTCGCACTTCGGGATCTCGCTGCCAAGGAGTTCCTACGCGCAGTCAACGGCCGGCAAGGAGGTCGGTGTATCAGATATGCAGCCGGGAGATATCCTGTATTACGGCGGACATGTCGGGATCTACATCGGCAACGGCATGATCGTTCATGCATCCACGTCCGCAACCGGCATCAAATACAGCAGTGCCTACTACAGAACCATCATCACGGTCAGAAGATTTGTATAGAAGTCAGATACCCGTTGACAAAGCAGCTGCCGGATAGGACAATAAAACGGTAGCGTGGTCTGCCGGAACGGACAGGCCTGAGGATGAGCACAGAAAGAGGGTACAGATATGGCGGACAACAGAAGACCGGATTCCATGGAACGGATCACAACGCAGGAACAGGCGCAGGCTTTTATTGATGAACAGCTGCAGGCACTGAAGGAACAGATCGGGGACAAAAAAGTCCTTCTGGCTCTGTCGGGCGGTGTGGATTCTTCCGTAGTCGCACTCCTTTTACACAATGCGATCGGAAGCAATCTTACATGCGTTTTCGTTGATCACGGTTTACTCAGAAAGAACGAAGCTGATTTCGTTGAGCAGACTTTCAAGGGAAAGTTCGGTCTCAATTTAATAAGAGTTAACGCAGGCGAGAGATTCTTATCAAGACTTGCGGGAGTTAACGATCCCGAAACAAAGAGAAAAATTATCGGCGAAGAATTCATTCGCGTTTTCGAAGATGAAGCCAAAAAGATCGGAACAATAAATGTGCTAGCGCAAGGCACAATTTATCCCGATGTAATAGAGAGCGGAAAGGGTGATTCCGCCGTGATAAAAAGCCACCACAACGTAGGCGGATTACCCGATCTCATCTCATTCGAATCGATAGTCGAACCTCTTCGCGATCTTTTCAAAGATGAAGTAAGAGAAGTCGGCGAGAAGCTCGGAATCCCTAAAGAACTCGTATGGCGTCAGCCCTTCCCCGGTCCCGGACTTGCGGTAAGGATCATCGGAGACATCACTGAAGAAAAGGTTAAAACACTTCAGGATGCGGATGCGATCTTCAGAGAAGAAGTGATCAACGCAGGTCTCGAGAAAGATACCAACCAGTACTTCGCAGTTTTAACTGATGTTCATTCCGTAGGTGTCATGGGTGATGCAAGAACATACGGCTGCACCGTTGCTCTTCGCGCGGTAACCACCGACGATTTCATGACTGCCGACTGGACAAGACTTCCTTACGAAGTACTTGCAAAGGCAAGCAACAGGATCACAAACGAAGTAAAAGGTATTTCAAGAGTCGTTTACGACATCACTTCCAAACCGCCCGCAACGGTTGAATGGGAATAATTAATCCGTTCTAAATTCGAAAGGAAATCATATGTGCGGAATAGTAGGATACACAGGAGTTCAGGGTGCTTCACCCATACTTCTCGAAGGTCTTAAAAAACTTGAATACAGAGGATACGATTCCGCGGGAATCGCACTCGTAAACAATAACGAAATAACAATATCAAAAGTTACCGGAAGAATTGCCAATCTCTGTGAAAAAACAAACGACGGTAAAGATTATCCCGGTACTACCGGAATCGGTCATACCAGATGGGCAACACATGGTGCACCCAGTGATACCAATGCTCATCCTCATATGAGTAATGACGGAAGATTTGCCATCGTTCATAACGGTATCATCGAAAACTATATGTCGCTTCACGATGAGCTCACCGCAAAAGGTTATCATTTCGAAAGCGAAACAGATACCGAAGTAATCGTTCACTTACTTGAGATGTACTATAAAGGGG
>JAGCXZ010000091.1 GCA_017961065.1 Lachnospiraceae bacterium | reverse complement strand
TTATCCCCAAATGCTCCAGTTCATCCCTGATGTAACAATAATTGCTCCGGATCAGCGTAACGCCGCGGAACGCCTTCAACCGTTCCCCCGCTGCCTTGATCGCAGCTTCGTCCTGATCTATCCCGATCAATCTCCCCTGATCGTTCAGTTTCCCAAGAACCGCTTCGGCGTGCCCTCCGCCGCCCAATGTCCCATCGACATAGGTCCCTTCCGGCTTCACGCAAAGTGCTTCGACGGTTTCTGTAAGCAGAACAGACTGATGCGAAAAGTTCATCCGATTCCTCCTGCGGAATTTCCCCTAGATGCTTAAGCCCAGGTCTGCCATTTGCTCTGCGATGTCATCCATATCATCATATTTCTGATCTTCCCAGCGTTCCTTCGACCAAACCTCGATACGGCCTGCAACGCCGGCAAGGACAACATCCTTTTCGAGTCCCGCGAACTCCCTCAAGTTCGACGGGATCAGGATTCGTCCCTGCTTGTCCACCTCTACATCCGCAGCTCCTGCAGAAAAGAAGCGGACAAGCATTCTCGAATCTTTGTTAGGCGGCAACGCACGAAGTCCGGCTTCGAAGTTGTTCCATTCCTCGTTGTCGTAAATAAACAGGCAGCCATCCAGACCCTTGGTGATCACGAACACCTCCCCTAAATGTTCGCGAAACTTGGCGGGAATGATCAATCTACCCTTCGTATCGATTGTATGGCTGTATTCCCCTTTAAACATTTCCGAATGTCACCACTTTCAACCACTTCGTACCACTTACTACCACTTTTGCTATCATTTTAACCACTTTTGTGACAAAATGCAACCCCTTTTTGGAAAAAATTTAAAAAAATCGTAACAAAAAAACGCCCGTTTCACGGGCGTTTGTGGTCATTTCGTTTCAAAATACAAGATATGGTGGTGGATTGTGGGGGATTTTTTCGTGCATGAGATACACGATCACCTTTTCTGTAAGGAAACTTACACGTTGAACCGGAACAGGATCACGTCTCCGTCCTGTACGACATAGTCCTTTCCTTCCATGCCGACCAGTCCTTTTTCCCTGGCCGCCGCAAGGGATCCGCAGTCCAGCAGGTCCTTATAGTTTACAACTTCCGCCTTGATAAAGCCTCTCTCGAAATCCGTATGGATCTTGCCGGCAGCCTGCGGTGCCTTGGTACCGATCCTGATCGTCCAGGCTCTGCACTCATCTTCTCCTGCCGTCAGGAAGCTCATCAGGTTCAGCAGCCGGTAGCTGGCCGCGATCAGCTTGTCAAGGCCCGACTCCTTGAGGCCGAGATCCTCTAAAAACATTGCCTTCTCGTCATCATCGAGTTCTGCGATCTCCTGCTCGATCTGCGCGCAGATCACGAACACACCGCTGCCTTCTTTATCGGCATAGTCGCGGACCATCTGTACAAAGGAATTGGATGCGCCGTCATCCGCAAGGTCATCCTCCGCAACATTTGCCGCATAGATGACCGGTTTGGCTGTCAACAGATTATAGGAAGAAACAAGTGCTTCTTCATCCTCATCTGCGGTTTCAAATGACGCTGCGCCTTTGCCGTCCTCCAGATGCTTGATGAGACGTTTGAGCATCTCCACTTCTTTTGCGATCTTCTTATCGTTGTTGGCCGCGCGTCCCTGTTTTGCGATCCTGCGCTCAAGCACTTCGATATCCGCAAAGATCAGTTCGAGATTGATCGTTTCGATATCACGCAGCGGATCGATGCTGCCGTCCACATGCACGACATTCGGATCCTCAAAGCAGCGTACCACATGTACGATCGCATCTACCTCGCGGATGTTGGCCAGAAACTGGTTGCCCAGTCCTTCGCCTTTGCTCGCGCCCTTTACAAGACCCGCGATATCCACGAACTCAATGACGGCAGGCGTCACTTTCTTCGTATGATACAGTTCGCCGAGCAGCCTGATCCGCTCGTCCGGTACCGCAACGACACCGATGTTCGGGTCTATCGTGCAGAACGGATAGTTGGCCGACTCCGCTCCCGCTTTTGTCAGTGAATTAAATAAGGTTGACTTGCCTACATTGGGCAGGCCGACGATTCCCAGTTTCATATATCTGTCCTTCTTTCCCGTATTTTCAATGGTTTGCGGCTCTCCAACATTAGTTTTGCAACCATTGATGCAACTATTTGATTGTTCTTAATGTGTCGAAAAGCCGCTTAACGTGAAAACACGCTTAATAATATATAATAATACCAAAATAAAAAGGTATAGGGATTTATGTTGAACTCCATGAAGTCAACCAGTGAACCGAATCCTAGTTCCATCTTTTCCCTCTTTCCTTTATTTGCTGTGGTTCCAGAAGGCCCCCTCATGTCAAGCGCACCAAGTCGCACCAATTTGACGTGAAGATTAAGCACTTGTATTAACTATCATCTGATTCAGACAGTCCCCCCTAAAAGATTGTCATGCATCCATCCTGATGCACTGTCTTTCAACCCGCGATTAATTAAGCAAATCCCACCACCATAGGAATCCCTTTGCCCGGATCGTAAAGGCTATCGTCTTTGATCCGCAGTAGTTCTCTCCGGCTCCTCTGACTGTGACGGTTGCTTTCCCTTTGTTCGTATTGTTCTGATAGTTCCCGATCACAAAATCAACCCCATCGACTTTCTTTCCGCCCAACCTCCAGGTAATGTCCGCATTGGTCAAAGTCACGGCATTTCCGGTGTATGGTTTTGCAGCGACCGTTGCCGTGAGCTTTCCGATGTCTGCTTTTGCGATCCGGTATGTTCCTTCCGCAGTGCCTGAGTAGACCCGACTTGACTCTGCCGCCTTAACACTCACATGGATCGTGGACCCTGCGGGAAGAGTCTCAGTTCCGTTCAATATCTCCCCCAACTCATTACTGTATTCGATCGTATTCGGGTCATAGTCTTTTACGGCTGTCAGTGTCTTACCGTCAGCGTCCGTGACTGTGATCTTCTTCGGTTTCCAGTTCCCTTCCTTGTTCGAGTAAACGATATCGCCTGCAACAACCTTGATCCCCGAAGCCGTCATATCAGCCTGTTCGATCGCAAAGGTGGTGTTCTGGTTTGTTCCCTTAAAGTTCCCCTTTCCCGTTACTTTGACAATCGGTGTATTTTCCCCTGCCCCGCTATGCAACGCCTTATTGTTTGCAAAGGAAAGCGTGTAATCCTTTTTTTCTTTGAGTTCCCGCCAGGTTGAACCTACTTTAAAGGATACCGTCGGTTTCGGCTTTACTCCTGATTTCGCATAAGGATATACTGACTTGTCCAAATCAACACGAAACTGTTCCGTCGGAGCATTTTTTATATCAAATGGTATGATCTTAAAGGTTTTGGTTACCGTTCCCGAACATCTGTGAGCCCCGGTTAAGATCATTGTTGCAGTTCCTGCATTTGTGTTGTTTTTAAACGAAACGATACAGTCGATCTCATTCTTTTCCTCATCCGTCATGTTCATATAGGTCTCATCCAGCGCATACCGGATCACTTCCGGGATATCGCCCGCCTTTTCTATATACGATAACGACATCGCTGTCTGGTTCTGCTTTGATCCGTTATATTCCGGTGCCGTGTCAAAATCATTGATCCTGACTTTATTCATCGGTATCTGCGCAGTGATCTTAAAAGTAACGGTCCTTGTTCCGACATACTTATCTATACCGGTGATCTTTATTGTCCCGATGCCGGCCTCTTTATTCGTTCCATACGAAACGGTATAGTGTATGTCCTTTATCAGATCATCTTTACCGTCTTTTACGACATGTTCCGGCCTGATCTGAACTCCGTTCCTGTACTTCTCATCCGGGATTTTTTCGATCGTAAGCTTGCTGACAGGGACCTGTTCTTCGTTTGCGATCTCAAAATGTAATTCTCTCCTCCCTGTAAAGTTATTGATGCCGGTGATTCTTGCATAGTATTCCCCGGGATCTGTCGGGATCGTCTCGACATTGTCTTTCGTATAATACAGGATTGTAAAGTCCTTTTTATTTGCAAGTTTCTTTTTGCCGTATGTGATCGTTGGAACCGGCGTATAACTTTTGTTCTTTTTGTATGCAACTGACGGGATCTCGGATGCGGTCACACCATCTGCCGTGATATCCTTTTCAACGATCCGGAAGGTTTCGGTTCCTTTTCCCTCATAATTCCCTATTCCGGTAACGGTCACAAGTGCCGCATTACCGGTATTCGTATTGTTGCTGTACTTGACCGTATAGTCCTTTTTCTCTGTTAAGCGGATCCCGTCATATAGAACCTGAACAGGCGGACAGATCATGGTTCCGCTGTATGTCTGATCAGCGATGGGAGTAATGATGAACGTGCCGGATCCCACATAATCGCTTCTGACCGCCATACCTTTGGCAATCTCCGTGATCGTTTCTCCGGTAATGACATTTTTCCAGATCTTGCCATCCGATACGGGAAGTTCTATAGGCACGGAATCAAAATTGATGATCTTGCGGAATCCTGTGGTACCTGAAAACGCGCCGCGTCCGATCGAGTCCACGGTCTCAGGAAGGAGCAGAAACCCTGTGAAACCGTCACAGTCATGAAAAGCATTTGCGCCGATCGTTGTTACGCTGTCCGGGATTATCAGGTTGCCGGTGAAGCAGGAGCAATAAGCAAAGGCTTCAATCCCGATCGTTGTTACACTGTCCGGGATCGTCAGATCCCCTGTGAAGCAGGAGCAAGCATAAAAGGCTTCCTTCCCGATTGCTGTTACACTGTCCGGGATCGTAAGCTTATTGAAGTTCCTGCAGTCACTAAAAGCACCATCGCTGATCATTGTAACACTGTCCGGGATTGTCAGTTTCCCTGTGAAGCCGTAGCAATAAGTAAAGGCTTCATTTCCGATCGTTGTTACACTATCCGGGATTGTCAGTTTCCCTGTGAAGCCACTGCAATAAGCAAAGGCTTCATTTCCGATCGTTGTTACACTGTCCGGGATCGTCAGATCCCCTGTGAAACCGTAGCAGCCCCTAAAAGCACCTGCGCCGATCATTGTTACGCGATAAATAGTCTGACTCAAATCAGGTTCGGTTATTGTTGTTATTGTTTCAGGAATAACAAGCTCGCCCTCGGGGGGAAAAAGAGCTCTATATCCGTCGATGCATATGTGCTTATTTATCTCATCTGTGACATGATATTTAAGTTCATACTCTGCTGTATCATATGGTCTGTAGTATTTGTATGTCACTTCCTGATCACCATAGGTTTCGTTCGCAAAGTCAGACTCAGATTCAAGAAGATCCGCTTCCGTTTCTTCAGTGATTTCTTCAGATTCCGGCTCTGCGGCCTCATCCGGGCAGCTCATACCGTCCGGCACTTCGACTTGCACCTTCTCTGTTGTCTTTTCTTCTGCATCCTCTTCGGCAACCAAAAGATTTACTTCATGCTCATACTCATCTGCAACCGGCTCTGTTGCATAAGCATTGAGCATCCCGCAGTCAAATACAACGGCGAGAACGATCAGGATCGCTATGGATGGTTTCAGGATTCTATTCATGTGTTTACCCTCGTTCATATGGCTTCATGTTGATATATCTTGATTTGATCACTGCGCTGCGGAGTCTTTCTTCAGTACGATATTAAGAAGGATCGCACATATGGCAGCCGGCACGATCCCTGAACCGCCAAAGATAATGGCGACCGGGGAAGGGAGCAGGGCAAGCACGCCGGGTGTCGCGCCAAGGCCATAACCAAGTCCGAGCGATACGGCAACAATGGTTGGGATCCTTAAAAGTATCTTATTATACCATTCCGGCCCCATTTCCTCAAGGACGCCGTTCAAACTCTTTCCGTATCGGAAAAAAGCCCGCCGGATATCAATCCGGCAGGCTTTTCCTGTTATACCTGTTATACGCTTTGTTTGTGTAAGATCTCCTTTTTACTCAGAAGAAGGATCGCGCCCACAAGAAGGACGGACTCGACAATGATCGCAACAAGCGGTGTTTCCATAAAGCCGGCGATCAGATATCCTGCCGCGGAAACAATCGCAACAAGCGTCGCGTAAGGCAGCTGCGTTTCCACATGTCTGATATGTTTGCAGTCAGCCCCTGTTGACGCCAGGATCGTTGTATCCGATATCGGCGAGCAGTGATCTCCGTATACCGATCCGGCCAGTGTCGCTCCAAGTGCAGGGATCAGCAAGCCCGCTCCCGCTTCTGTCTCACATATCATGGTAATGATCGGGATCAGCATGCCGAAGGTTCCCCAGCTTGTTCCCATGGAAAAGCTCATCAGGGCAGCGATCACAAATATGAAGAACGGTAACAATCCGCGCGGCAGACTGGAGTTGTTCACAAAACCGGAAATGAACACACCTGTTCCGATCAGCTGTCTGCACACACCGCCAAGACTCCAGGAAAGGATCAGGATCAGCATGGGAGGTACGATATTCCCGATCCCGCTCACGATACATTCAATAAACTCCTTCGGTTTCATCAG
>JAGCXZ010000090.1 GCA_017961065.1 Lachnospiraceae bacterium | reverse complement strand
TACAGGACGCGGTTGACGCCCTTCACTTCGTTGATGATACGGTTCATGCAGGTCTGCAGGAGAGAAAACGGGATATCCGTGCAGGATGCCGTCATGAAATCGCTCGTATCGACCGCGCGCAATACCACGGCATAATCGTAGGTCCTGAAATCGCCCATGACACCGACCGAGCGCATATTGGTGAGTGCCGCGAAATACTGACCGATCTTTCCGGAAAGTCCGGCCTTTTCAATCTCTTCGCGGTAGATCGCATCCGCATCCTGTACGATGCGTACCTTCTCGGCATTGACTTCACCGACGATCCGCACACCAAGGCCCGGTCCCGGAAACGGCTGTCTGCTTACAAGGTATGCGGGAAGTCCCAGTTCCGTGCCGGCCTTTCTGACCTCATCCTTAAACAGCATCCGCAGCGGCTCGATGATCTCCTTGAAATCCACGCAGTCCGGCAGTCCGCCCACATTGTGGTGTGATTTGATCACGGCGGATTTGCCCAGACCCGATTCGATCACATCCGGATAGATCGTGCCCTGTACGAGAAAATCAACCGCGCCGATCTTCTTAGCCTCTTCCTCAAATACGCGGATGAACTCCTCTCCGATGATCTTGCGCTTCCGTTCGGGTTCCTCCACGCCTTTTAATTTCTCATAAAAACGTTCCTGCGCATTGACGCGCACGAAGTTCAGTTCGTATTTTCCGCCTGCACCGAATACGGCTTCCACCTCATCGCCTTCGTTCTTGCGCAACAGTCCGTGATCCACAAAAACGCAGGTGAGGTTTTTGCCGATCGCGCGGGACATCAGAACGGCGGCAACAGAGGAATCCACACCGCCCGAGAGCGCGCACAGCGCACGTCCGTTTCCGACCTTTTCGCGGATCGCTCCGATCTGTGTCTCCACGTAGGAATCCATTGTCCAGTCACCCCGGCAGCCGCAGACCGTATAGACGAAATTGGAGATCATCTTCCTGCCTTCGACGGTATGCATGACCTCCGGATGGAACTGCGTGGCATAGAGATTGCGCGACGCATCCTCCATGGCTGCGATCGGGCAGACATCGGAATGTCCGGTTACGACAAAGCCTTCCGGCTGCGCTGCGATGTAGTCCGTATGGCTCATCCAGACATCTGTCGTTTCCTCGATCCCGTGAAACAGTCTGCTGGATGTATTGAGTGTCACGCGTGTGCGTCCGTATTCGCTGACCGGAGCCGTCTTCACCTCGCCGCCGAGCAGATAGGCTACGAGCTGTGAGCCATAGCAGATCCCGAGGATCGGGACCCCGAGATCAAAAATGCCTTTTTCATACCGCGGCGATTCGGGCGCGTAGACGCTGTTCGGTCCGCCCGTAAAGATGATCCCTTTAGGCGCCATCCGGCGGATCTCATCCAGTGAGATCGTATACGGATGCACCTCCGCATAGACATTGCATTCCCAGACGCGTCTTGCGATCAGCTGATTATACTCTCCTCCGAAATCGAGGACCAGGATCATTTACTTGTCCATTGCACATACCTCTTTATCGGAAGCCCATGTGATGCTTCCGGTTTTTCATTATTTTATCATCCAAACATGAAAGGATCTATCCGCCATCCAGAAGAAGGATCATCTGTGCCGATTCGACCAGAGTCCTTCCGGAGTCCATACTGCTCTTCTGCAGGTATCTGAACGCCTCAGGTTCCGTCATCTCGTTCCGATTCATCAGCACGCTTTTGGCCTCATCAATGATGCGCTGTTCTTCCGGAGAACGCCGCACCTTTTTCCTGTGCCCGAAGTCGGGCCGGTACGGCAGGAGCATCTTCACCGTGCTGATCAGATCGCCTCTCTTAAAAGGCATCAGCAGCCGGATAACGTTCGGTGAAAACGGAACGAGCGTTGCGTCCTTTGTCAGGAGCAGGATACTGATCGAAGCCGGCAGGTAGGAGGTCATTTCCTCATACCCCATGTCCGAGAAATATCTGGTGCAGATCACCAGGCTGATCTCCAGGTCCTCGGCTTTTCGCAGGATATCCGCGCCGGTCGTGCAGGACAGGATCTCTTCGGACACACCGTCGTTCCTGATCAGTTCCGCTATGTGGGAAGCATCCTCATGTTTGGGCATTCCGATCAAAATACAGCCCATCTGAGTCCTCCCTACAGTTTCCCAAGATACCTCTTGATCTCCCAGTCGGATACTTCCGACATATAATCACGCCATTCCCTGTTCTTGATATCCGCAAAGATATCCGTGAACTCTTTGCCGAGCGCATCCACGATGACCGGATCCTCCTTCAGGCACTGAACGGCTTCCTTTAAATCTTCGGGCATGGCATCAAAATCACTCGCCGCGCATGTCGCGTCGTATTCCCTGCCCGGATCGATCCGGTTGGTGATCCCGTCAAATCCCGCCGCAACACATACCGCGAACAGCAGGTACGGATTGCTGGCACCGTCCGGGAAACGGAGTTCGATCTTCACATCATCGATCCCCTGGCGAACGCGCACGAGCGTTTTCTCGCCTTTTACGGACCAGGTGATCCGGCCGGGTGCCTTGCAGCCCGAGCACAGACGCTTATAGGAATTCACGGTCGGATTGGAAATGGCCGCGATCGCTTTTGCATGCTTTAAGATCCCGCCGGTAAAATAGCGCGCCTCATCGGAGATGCTGCCGTCACGGTTCCTGAACACATTCTTTCCGTCCTTTAACAGCGTCATGTTGATATGCATGCCGGATCCCGCAACATCTGCTTTGGGCTTGGGCATGAAAGTCGCATAGAGTCCGAAACGCTTGGCGATCGAACGAACCGCAAAACGGAAGGTCTGGATCGCATCCGCGGTCTGCAGCGCTTCCGCTTCCTGAAAATCGATCTCATGCTGCGCGGGCGCATGCTCATGATGGGAGGATTCCACCTCGAATCCCATTTCCTCGAGCATCAGAACGATGTCTCTTCTGGCGTTCTCACCAAAGTCGGCAGGGCTGACATCCAGATAACCTGCCATCTCATGAGACTGCGTTGTGGGCAGTCCGTTCTCGTCGGTATGGAAAAGGAAGAATTCACATTCCGGATCCGCCATGACCGTATAGCCCTCATCCGTAACCTTCTTCAGGGCATTCTTCAAAATGTATCTGGCACTCTGCGCAAAAGGTGTTCCGTCCTCATGGCAGATGTCGCAGACGATCTTGGCCACCTTACCCTGCTGCGGTCTCCACGGCAGGATCATGAAGGTATCCGGTTCCGGATACAGGAACAGTTCGTCATCATAGTCGTATCTGTCACCAAACACGGAAGAGCCGTCCACCGAAAACTTATTCTGCAGGATCTTATCCAGCTGTCCCGGTGTGACCGCAATATTCTTGAGGATGCCGAAGATATCCGAAAACTGCAGACGGATAAACTCCACGCCCTCTTCTTCGATCATTCTGATGATGTCATCTCTGGTCTTCATACGAATCCTCTCTTTCCAAAAAACGGACGCCGGCGGATCAGCATTTGCCTGGATCTGCGCCGGCGTCCTTTGCATATGCTCTATGCAAATTATTTTAATCTATTTCTGCTTATTTTTCTACTGCAGGATCACAGTCTTTTATGCGACTAAACGATCCCCTGTGCCTTCATGGCATCTGCAACCTTTAAGAAGCCGGCGATGTTGGCACCCGCCACATAATCGCCTTCCTTGCCGTATTTCCTGGCCGCGTCATCCAGATTGTGGAAGATGTTTACCATGATGTCCTTAAGCTTGGAATCCACTTCCTCAAACGTCCAGGACAGTCGCTCGGAGTTCTGGCTCATCTCAAGGGCAGATGTTGCAACACCGCCCGCATTGGCTGCTTTACCCGGTACGAAGTATACCTTATTCTGCTGGAAGTACTGTGTTGCTTCCAGGGTTGTCGGCATATTTGCACCTTCACAAACTGCGATCACGCCGTTTGCAACAAGCTTCTTGGCATCTTCCAGATCCAGTTCGTTCTGGGTTGCGCACGGAAGTGCGATGTCAACTTTAACTTCCCACTGGTTCGTGCCTTCCGTCTTTTTGTCATGATACTGTGCGGAAGATCTCTTGGCTGCATACTCGGTCAGACGTGCTCTGTTGACTTCTTTCACTTCCTT
>JAGCXZ010000089.1 GCA_017961065.1 Lachnospiraceae bacterium | reverse complement strand
GTTTGAAAAAAGTTCCCATACTTTACCAGCAGATCAATCCGTCTGTGATATCTGAACTCGGTTTCGGGAAAACATAATCTGCATATGCCTGCGGAATCTGTTCATATCCGAAGGTATGGCTGATCAGCGGGGTGATGTTCAGTCTGCCGTATTTCACCATGTCCAGATAAACTTTGATATCGTCATCGCTTGTCCAGCTGTCTTTGTTCTTGTATGCCTTGAGGGTGCAGTTCATGACCGGCGGCCAGATGCCGATGATCTCAAGGTCTGCTCTCTTCATCTTGTACGGCCGGGAGTTTACATAAGTACCGATCAGGCTCACACCTTTCTGCATGATCGGATCATCGATTGGCGGAAGAGCCTCGCCGTGTACCTGAGAGATCATGACCAGACGTCCTCTTTCCGCGATCAGCTCTGCTGCCTGCATTAGCGCATTTCGATTTCCGGTTGCTTCGAAAATAACTGGGATCTCAAGCCCAAGCTCTGCGATCAGTTTTTCCAGGCCCTCCGGATCAGTCTTTGTATTCACGACAAAATCGATGCCCATTTCTTTGGATGCAGCCAGTTTCTCATCATGATGTCCTGTGATGATCACCGGGCAGGCACCTGCCAGTTTTGCCAACTGCGCGGTAACGGAACCGACAAATCCTTCCCCCATGACGATGCAAGGTTCGCCCATCATCAGTCCTGACTGACGCAGTGCGTACATGCCTGTCATGGAAAGATTCCAGAATGCGGCTTGTTTCATATCAATATCTTTCGGTGCAAGGGTACAGTTCAGTTCAGATGTGATGATGTACTGTGCATGTTCTACAGTGGATACGACTTTATCTCCGACCTTGAATTCGGTCACGCCTTCGCCGACTTCCACAACTTCCCCTGCCATCGCATAGCCGATGTTTGTTGGCAGCGGAACGATGGCTTCATGCAAAAGCCCGCACTCGGTACCAGGGCTCATTGCGCTGTATTCTGCTTTGATCATCACTTCACCCGGACCAGGTTTCCCAAGTTCTTTTTCTTCCAGTTCTACTTTTCCCGGGTATGCTTTTGCATAAACTGTTTTCATAGTGTCCCCTTTCGATGCTTTTGTTTTTTATCTATGCCTGCACTGTAGCATAGGGTCAGGAGGAGTCGTTAACACTTATAAAGTTGTGGGGTCACAACTAAAATTTTGATTTCCATTTAGACTTTTGATAGAATGTTTAGACAGACTCAAACGTTTATTAACACAGAACAACATGGTGACAACATGAATCAACTGGACATATATTGCTTTACTTCGATTGCACGCACGAAAAGCTTTTCCATTACCGCGCGTGAACTGATGATCTCGCAGCAGGCAGTCAGCAATCATATCAAAACGCTCGAAGAAGAGATTGGTTATACCCTGTTCTTTCGCTATGGGCCGAGCGCTGCTCTCACAAAAGCAGGAGAGATCTTTCTGGATTATCTGATCAAGCGTGATCAGCTGATCTCCGATTTTTTCAAAGAAAACAATGAAAAGAAAGAAACGGATCCGTTCTTTATTGCATGGACGCAATGGGCGGGCTGTCCTTCGATCGCGGAAAAACTGCTGAAGGAGTTTCGACAGGAATATCCCGATGATCTGTTTCTGATCGGAGACATGCCGGCTGAGAAAGTCAAAGAAGCCATTCGTGAGAAAAAAATCGATATTCTGTTCACGTCCCAATATTCAGTGGATTATATGTCGATGTCCTGGGAGCATACTTTCATCTGCTCGCAGGAGGTCTACCTGGTACACAGCAAGAGGATCGAATATGACATGGATGACCTGGGTAAATATCCGTTCTTTGCTATTCCGGCAGGCGAGACCAACGAGCATATGATCGTCGAAAATGCGAAGAACACTTGTGCGCGCATGGGGTTTGTTCCGAAGAACGTGATCATCTGCAACGACATCGGTTCTGCCTACTTGAATGTCCTGACAATGGACGGGCTTTCGTTCGGCGCGGAAAATACGACAAAACTTCCAATGGAGAATTTTAAACTGACACCGACCGGCATCTATTCGGATTATATGATGTGTTCTCCATTCTATCCGCAGGACCCTTCCGTTGCGCGTTTTATCAGTTTTATTAAAGAAAAGATCAAAACGATCCCTCACAGATCGATCAAGGAGGCAGGACAATGACACAGATTCAACTGGAATGTTTCCTCTCAGCAGCTTTAAACGGATCTCTCTCCACCGCAGCGAAAAGTCTGTTCCTTTCCACGCAAGTGGTCAGTCAGCACATTCAGCATCTGGAGGCAGAAGTCGATCATCAGCTTTTCGTCCGTACTAAGAACGGCGTGACTCTGACTGATTACGGACAGAAGTTTTTTAATCTGGCATCTGAATGGTCCGTGCTTTACAAAGATGCGATCCGGAATATCGAAGAGTATTATGTCGGTCTTGCATCTTCCCTCAGCATAGGTCTTTCCGAATACGTAGATTACATGGGAGAGATCAGCAGTCCGATTGTTGCTTTTACTGCCTCACATAAAAACATCCTGATCAACGGAAACCATTATAAGAGCTCCGATCTGTTGAAACAGATCGAAGAAAAAACGCTGGATATCGCAATTATCCCGGACAGCCAGATCGTCTCCGGCGGAGATTTCGAAGTGGCACCTTTTGCCAAGGAAAACCTGCAGCTTTATATTTCCGCAGATATCAAGGATAAAAAGAATCTGAAGATCGGAAGCAAAGAACTGGATAAGATTGTTAAAGAAGTTCCGCAGCTGAACACTAGTTACGGTGTGTGGACAGATAAGGAGTGGGAAGAAGTCTCCAACCGGATGAGCTTGTCACAGAATTATCGTCCTCAGCGGTTTTATGAACTCCCGAATTTCCGCTCTGTTGCCGTGACGCTGCGAAGCTTCCCTGCCTCTGCGGTCTGCGATGCCCGCTTTGGCTATAAGGTTGGAAAGTCGATCTTCCGAACTCCGCTGAACACAGAATCCTGGCTTTGCTGTGTATGGCACAAACAGAATGAAAACCGTCTGATCCGCGAGTTTGCTGATCATATGATCAACTATTATGGAGAAGCAAAATAATACGAGACGAAATCATAAATGAAAATATGGCCGCCCTTTTAGGGACGGCCATATTTTCTGTTTTAAAAGATTTAGGAGAAGAAAGTAAAAAGTATGTATTCTATGGCTGGCCCGGTGCGCCTTCTGCACCCGGACCTCCAGGACCGAATCCATCCGGAGGAGGACCTCCCGGGCCACCTGGACCTCCTGGTCCGCCAGGGCCTCCCATCATTCCGTTCTGGATTTCCATTTCAATGTATTTGTCGCTGATCGTGTAGCTTCCGTCTTCTGCAACATCAAGCCATCCGATCAGGTTAAAGGCAACATCAGTAATCACGGCACCGCTGACCAGATCATCCTGTGTTGCGCCGACGATATAGTAAAGCTGTCCGTTCATGGTGAAGTCTGCGTACTTACCCATACACTCATTTCGGTATGTCTGTCCAATCACCCAGTCACTGGAATCAACTCTTCCAACGGACCCGCCACTAGTCAGGTCACCGGCTTCTTTTGCGGTTCCGTCATAAGGCTGACCGTTTACATAAAGGGTTGCACCGTCACTTACATTAATCGTTCCGTTGTTAACCAGTCCTTTAATGTAGCAGTCTTTATCGATATTCCATACAGCTCCTTCTTCCAGTGTGACTAGAACGTTCGCCCCGCTCATGATCTTATTGATCACATGCGAGATGATATAGTACTCATTCATCGTAAATTCATTGATCTGGATGAAT
>JAGCXZ010000088.1 GCA_017961065.1 Lachnospiraceae bacterium | reverse complement strand
TCCACTATCTGGTGGAGGCATCACTGGTCTATGCCGCAGAAGATGACAGCGTGCCGGGAGGCTATAATCCTCTTGTATCCGGTGAGGCCGCAGAACCGATCGATGCATTTACCAGGGACAACGCATTTGAAACGAGGCTGACGGTTTTGAAAAAAACCCCTGTCAGGATCTACAACGGTCAGACGAATGTTCCGATCGCGATACCGAAATGGTCCAAGACCACGACGGTACAGGGCCTTGAGAGAGTAGAACTGAAAAATGAATATGGAAACGGCAGAGGGAACTGGGATCGCTGGAACGGCTCCGCTGATACGGGATGCCTGATCAGCGTCGATCCGGATACCGGACTGGTTTTGCTGGATACGCTTGAAAGATCCGACCGGGATGAAGACGACGACGGAGAAAACGATGTCTTTTATCTGGAACCCGGCAAATATACAATGGAATTCTATGCGATCGGCGGACCGGGGCAGCAGGCCTTTACGAGCATGCCGATCACGGTGAACGAGTCCATCCGGGACATTCGGGTGGATGCACCTGAAAGGGTTCTGAAACTCTACAACAAAGCAGCAACCGTCAAGACAAATATCTATTTCAATACAAATGACTGGGACAGACCTCCCGCGACCCGGAACGTGACCTGGAGCATTGTGCAGATCAATCGGGAAACACTCGATCCGCTCTACCGTGAGATCCCGGCAGACAGCCCGTTGTACGGCAGGATCTCCGTTAAGAACGGAACAGCGACGATCGATGCAAAACTGCTGGTTGATCTGGCGAAGTATGATGCAGAGGACTATTCCTTTGTGATCGCCGCCACCGCAGCAGATTGGGAAGGCAATGAAGTGACCGGCTATTCCGATCCGATCCGGATCACTTCCAGGGAGCAGATCCCGACCGAGATCCAGTTCGTATGGGACGAGTACCGCTGGGACGACGGATTTCAGCAGGAAATCTTTGTCAGACGAAATTACTCACCGGTGACGGAAGCCGAGATCGCACGCAAGGCAGCAGAGGCGAAGGCTAAATATCCTTGGGCGGAACCGTTCTTCTCCAATGCGATCCAGCATACAAGAGTCCTTGTAGTGGATCAGTACGGAGATCTGATGAACGCATCGCTTAAATTAAGCGGCATCAGGCAGGATGAACGCGGAGAACTGATCCTGGATAAACCCGGCAAAGTCACCGTTACGGCAACATCAACCGATGGCGGTAAGAAGAGCAAGAGCTTAACCTTCACGATCGCCGCAGGTGATGCGCGCTACATGCCGAATGTTGTCATTCAGGACGCGTCGCGCAATACGGATTATCAAAGAGCGATCATCAATGTTCCGGCAGGAGAAGGTGAGGAACCCGATCCGGGCAGAACCGGGGGAGAAAAGGAATGCACCAACACACTTCCTGCCAACAGGTATCTCTATGTGCACGTGGCAGGCGTGCGTTACGCGGATAAGGACGATAAGGGGAAGGCCAAACCATGGGACGGAGGTCCGAACTATGATGACAGTGTCATGTTCAATCACACGGTCAAAGTCACGGGCGGTACGATCAAGGCGACCCTCACGGGCGATTTCTACGGCAATTACACCACCTATGTGGTCCAGCCGACCGCTTCGCTTACAACCGTTAAGCTGACGGATAATACCGTCGACAAGATTTCCGGCAGACAGAAGACGGACCATGAATATAAGATCTACAATACGGCCATCAGTGATGAGAAAACAGCTGTCAAGATCACACCGGATAAGAACAGTATCTTAAGTTTCATGTATATCTCAGATGATGCTTACCCGGATGCTAAAGACAATCCGAATCACGTATCTTATAAGATCGAGAAAGCTAAAGAAGCAACACCCGGAAAGCAACCTGTGGTCCTGCTCACGGTGGATGAACCGATCACTCAGGGCGATCAGAATATAGCAAGATATCTCGGGTTGTCAGATTCGAACGGCGTATATGAATACGTGGAGGATGGACAGTTTGAGATCGACTTCTTCGAAACAAAAGAAGAGGTTGCTGCAAAGTGGTATGAGTTTTATGAAACACCTGTCGGCACCTATAATTTCTATGTGACTTACGGAGAGGCGGATAACGCAGACGGAGATAATTTCAAACCTCTTGCAAAACAGGTGAAAGTGCCTGTGAAGGTTGTGAATGCAGCAAAGCCAAGCCTGCAGTTTGCGGCCACCAAATTCACACTCCTCGAGGTGGTTACCCCTGATGGATGGACGGGAACTGATTACCGCGCAACTGTTGCAAGGCCTGCCGTAACCAACGGCATCGGGCTCTACATGGGTGATGATCCGGATTGGGATCCCTGCTACCAGACACAGAGTGCAAATACGGGCGGCATAACCAACCGTTTCTCGGAGATGTTTGAAGTGGTCGTTGAAGGTACGGGGGAGAGCACAAGCATTCTCTCTGATGAAGAAGCATACATCAGGGTACGTGATGACTTCTGGGATTATGATAGGGAAGAATGGATCACGACCGGTAGCGGAAAGAGTGCCAAAGACATCGTGATAGATAACTGGAGGGATCTCTACTCGCTGAAGAACGGGCTGCTCCCGGTTGAGCAGGCTGGTGCTGCCAATGCGCAGAAGAAAGCTTACCAGACCTGGATCAAGAACAACACCACAGGATTTATTCGCTGCAGGGCTGTCGGCTTTGACGGCAGGCATACGGAGATCGTGACCAAGGTCACAGTGGATATGGAATCATTTATTGACAAATATGGTACTGCGCAGCCTTAAATTTGATCCATAAGATGATCTATACAAGAACCCACCGCTCCATGCGGTGGGTTCTTTTTGTGACACAAAATACAGACCTTTGACTGTAGCGTCTCCGGCAACGGCGTGTTATGATAGGCTCATATTGGAGTTTTATGAGCGCTAATCTGCTGAATGATTAAGAGGAGAACTGACCGGTATGATGAAAAGAAAATGTGCAAGAGTTTTGGCTGTTGTTCTGGCTTTGAGCATGATGTCTTCCATGCCTGTTTCTGTTGCTGCGGCCGAAGAGAATGAGACGGTTTACGCAGAAGAAACCGTATGGGCGGCAGAAGAGGAAGCAGAAGCAGATCACGAGGATGAGACGGTAATCCCGGAAGAGACCGGATGCGCGGAAGAAGAACCGGAGGAAGCGGAACAAGGTGAACCGGATGAGACTGCATTGGCGGATGAAAACGGATTGACCGAAGAAGATGCGGAAGAACCGGAAGATGCAGAAGAAGCGCCCGAAGCCGATGAAGACTCAAAACTCACATCTTCTCAAAACGTCAGCGGTAATATCAATGCCAGTGATTGTAATGCGGAAGACCTGGTCCTGACAGGGGATACGACCTTAAATATGGATGAGGAAAAGATCTTTCAATCCATCAGGGGAGACTATTCACTCACAATAACCGGCACCGAAAAATTATATCTAATAAATCATAAGGGTGACGCGATCAATACGAAAACGATCACCATTGCTCCCGGTACAAAAATAGAAATAGGTGCAAAAACCGGAATGCATACGAAAGGGGACATAGTTTCCTCCGGAATTTTAACCGTGGTGGCAGACAAAGACGGTATCGTTATAGATGGTCCTTCCGGTGATGTCATCCTATATGGCGAAACATATATAAATGCGTGGGACAAGGCAGTCTGCACCAACGGAAAATTAGAGTCTTACCTTAAACTGACAGCAATAAATCATAACAAAAAATCGGTCTGCATTGATACCCACGGACTCAAATTAGAAGAATGGGCAAGAATTGACGGGGAAAATCCCAATGTCATTGATTGTCTGGGCTGTAGTGTGGACCTGAAAGGTTCCGTGTCAATCGGTGGTGCGACAAAAGGAAACAGTATATATGTATATGACGGATGCGTCCTGGCTAATTATCTTACGGTTGAAGAAGGCAGTACTGTCACTACCACGGCCGCGGGCGGCATAAATGCGGATCATCTTCTTATAAAACAGGGCAGTGAACTTAATGTAAAAGCAGAAAAAGAACGGGGCATAGAGTGCAGATTTCCCGAGATCAAGGGTAGGGTGATCGTCAACAGTTCCGGAGATGCTTTTTCATCCGAAAACCTGGTTGTTGTGGAACAAACAGGCTATATGTTCCTGCGTTCCACGGACGGCAGAGGACTTGTGATCTCAAACGCCGGTGAAACGGTGTTCTATGGCGAAACGACCGTGAAAAGCTTTGGGGATGCGATCCATTGTGAGAAGGGACGCGTAAGAGTGGTAATGGGTGATCTGGACCTGACATCCACAAACGGCAAGGGCATATATGCACAGAGTAATATTGAACTGGAAAAAACCGTCCAATCCCCTAATGTGAACGCCAAGATCAAAAGTAAGGAAAGCGCTCTTTTTTCCAATTCCGGCGATATTCATATTTCGAGAGAGACCGATCTTGAGTCCCGGGACGGAGCCGTGATCGATGCGGCAAATTATGTGCAACTCAGTAACAATGTAGACATACGGCAGACAGGGTCCGATCATTGTATCAGATCGCGAAAGGGGAATATTGATATCAGCGGTCTGACATACAACATGCAGGGTGGCAAGGGGATCAAGGCCGAGCAGGGTAATGTCGTACTTGCCGCGAAAGATGTGACAGTCACCTGCAGCGAAGGCGCAGCGGTCTCGGCGGAAAATAGCACGATTTATATTGAACAGAAGGGTTCGTTATACCCTAACACCAATGTAACGGTATCCGGAGGTGCATACGGGCTTAAGGCCAAGGAGATCAAAATTCTTAACGATCGTACCGTCGTTGATGCGAAGGGAGATACCGCCGCCATGTATGCAAGTGAAGGCATTTCCAAACCGCAGAAGCTCTCCATCGTAAATCCTGCAGGCGGATGGATCACTGCAAAAACGATCGTAGCATCAAACGGAAGTCCCGCGAAGGAGGTCCTGATCAAAGAGCAGATACTGACCGGTAATGTGACCATAACGCCTTCCGAAGTCGTTGCCGGACAGACCATGCAGGTGCACTATCCCACCGGCTTTCCTTTGAACCACTCCGTACAGTGGCAGAAGAAATATGGCGAAACGGACTATATGGATATTTTGGGCGCCACGCAGGAGACTTATCCCACAAAACCCGGAGATGTCGGCTGGACGTTCCGGGCAAGAGTGTATGCGGAAGGGTATGACGGGGAGGTATATTCCGATGGCCGCGAAGTCCTCACGCAGCCTACGCTGTCCGGAACGATCACCTATAACAACTCATGTACGGTCGATATCCCGGTGAATGCAAACCTTTTAAACCTGAATCCTTCCGTGAGCACACTGGGTGATAAGCTGCATTATTTCTGGCAGGTCAGCTTAAATCCCGATAGTGGATTCAACCAGAAAGATGGCGCGTTCACTTCATCTTATACCCCGACTGTGGGGGACATCGGGAAATATCTCCGCATCGGCGTGTATGCGGACGGCTATACCGGCAAGGTGTACGGTCCTGCAAGATTGGTCAAAAAGCAGCTCAACTCTTCGAACCCGGTAGCACCGACACTCTCGGTGATCACCCCATACAATAAGATCACGATCACCAATGCGAAGTCCGATCAGGAATATACCATTGCCTATCCAACGGATATGACTGTTCCCGATCCGGACTGGAGCACTGCGGTTTATTCGGATGCAAACGGACCTTTTCAGATCACTGTCGACCCGAACAAGCGCGTGATCGTATTTACGCGCATGCGGGAAACCGAGATCAAAGTAGCAGGAACCAAAGTCTCGTATTCCAAGATCTACAACGGTCAGACCCAGGCACTGCAGGATATCGAACTGTCGATCAGGCAGGTATCGCCTGAGGTGGCGAATGTCGAACAGGATGATCACGGATACTATTATGTGATGCCCGGAAAGGTATATGAGATCACGGCGAACCCTGTACCGGAAACCGCAACGGATTTTCAAGGCTTTAAAAAAGAATTCTGGAAGATTGACGGTTCAGCCGCTTCTTCGGTTTATGGGCGGTTTTTCCCTACAGCGGCGTGTGATACGCCGTTCGGCCCCAATGGCTATATGTCAGTCTACTATAAGCCGTCTGAAGATCATCCCAAAAGCGGTCTGATACTGAGTGCATCCAACAATTCAGGAACCGTCAGCGACTCCATTACCATTGCGCAGGGAAGTACGGCAGACGGATTCAAAGTACAATACCTGTTCATGCCTACGATCACGGTCGATAAGGGTCAGATCAGTAATGCCGAAACCTTTGATGTGAGACCTGAAAAGGGAAATCTCGGCACGATGACGGCTTCGCTGACTGATGGAGAGGGCACGGCCCCTACCGTAACGTTTGATACGACAGGTCATACCGTTACAGTTGATGCAACGTCAGCTGATGCGGGACAATATATATTTTCCGTAAAATATCAAACCTCGGTAGATGCGAACAGGCCGCTTGTAGTGATCGTAGAGCCCGGAACCTGTGCAGTGACGCTTGATCCGGGTGAAGGTTCGTGCGACAATCCGGTCGTGGATTATGTCGCGCCCGGTGCGCAGTATGTGCTTCCGGGTGAACCGGTTTCATTCGTTCCGCCTTCAGGAGGCCCGTGGATCTTTGACGGTTGGAATTTGGGAGAACTTGGATCCGGCAAGCCCGGTGACGGCATTATTATTGAAACCGATATTACCATAACGGCGAAGTGGAAAAAGCATACACATAAGCTGACTACAGTCCCGGAGATTCCTGCAAGTTGTCTGATGGGCGGAAATGCAGAGTACTATTATTGTCCGGAATGCGGAAAGTATTATTCGGATAAACAGGGGCTGCACCAGGAGGCCGGTCCCGGCGTGTTTGATATTCCAGCACTGGGCCATTTGCCCTCTCTTGTTGTCAGGGAAAATGAAATCAAGGCAAACGAAGATCAGGACGGAAGTTATGATGAGGTGATCTACTGCTCCCGCTGCGGTGATGAAATGAGCCGGAGTCATGTTGTGGTGGCAAGAAGGACTCTGAATACAGTCAGTCTGGATGCAACGGGTTTGGACAGTTTTATGATGACAGGCGAAACATGGAACCTGGCATGGAACATCAATGATGTGGCGGATACAAGATTTACGGTTTCTACAAATGTTGAACTCCATCGGGATGAGGAATGTTCCGGGGAGAACCCTGTCGCTCAATGGGTTCAGCTGGAGGAACCATGTTACGTAAAATATACGATCAGCAACAATGAAGAGAATGACCGCAGCCTGATCTTCTCCAAACTGGAAAAAGAAAACTGTACACTTACGTTTTCCGCCGGTCCGCTGTCCGGTTATGAAACGAAGTGCGTGGGTGTTCAGACCTATATCTATGGCGAAAAGAGCTGCGTGGATATCACCTTCATGCTGACAAAGAAAAAGGATTATGCGGTGAAGGGACCTGAGATGATCGCATTATCCGTAACACCCGATTCAGAGGGACATTATCTTCCTCCTGCAGGAACGGATATCTTCCTTACCAATACAGGAACCCAGCCGGTTAAGTTTACAGCACTTTCCGATGCCGTTCTGTCCGGAGAAGGGGCGGATGTTTTCAAGACTACGGCAGCATCTTATCCCGTCAATATAGCGGCAGGCGGCGTTGAAAAGGTTTGCACGGTTGAGGTGAAGCCAAACCTGACGCTTGCTCCAAACCATGTCTATGAAGCGGAACTGACGCTGCTGACCGATCATGCATCTGACGGTGCGTTTGCTAAAGTTAAGCTCTGCTTTACCGTACACCCCACGGCCGTTACCGGCATTTGGATGGAAGACATTCCCGCGCAGGATTACACCGGCAAAAAGATCACACCGGATGTTTCGGTCTACTGGGGTGAAACGCTTCTGACAAAGGACGACTATACGGTGTCCTATAAGAACAATACAAATGCCTATACGCTGACGGAAGGAGAGGACGGTTTTGATGCCAGGAAGGCACCGTCTGTTACGATCAAAGGAAAGCGCAATTACAAGGGTACCTTTACAAGATATTTTGTGATCAACCCCGCCGATCTGACAATGCAGGCAACGGCAGAAAATGTCATGCTTAAATGGACGGGCCGCAAACTGAAACCGACGACGACCGTAACAGCCATTCTTGGCGGAGAGGCCGTTACGCTGAAAGCAGGAAAGGATTATGCCTATGAATATATTCCTGCAGGATACGAAGCGGCCGGCACGTATTACATCACCGTAAGGGCGAAGAGCTCGAATTTCAAGGGCTCACAGATCTTTAAGGCAGAGGTGATCAAAGGGGTGCCGATGTCCAAAGTGTCGGTATCTGGTATTCCCAATGTGGAATATAACGGTATCACGCAGAAACCTGCAGTGACGGTTAAGAGCGGTAAAGTGACGCTGACGCCTGTTGTTGATTACATGGTTGAATACAAAAACAACAGAGACGTCGGTACGGCGACGGTCATCATCACCGGAACCGCCAATCCGACACCGTCTCCGGGACATGAGACCTACTTCGGCAGTGTAACAAAGACTTTTAAGATCACGGGTACATCCATCGCAAAGGCGTCAATGGATACCAATGCCGGTTATCAGGCAACTGCCGTCTATACGGGAGCCGCGATCGAACAGCCGGCGGGAAGCTATGCGCTCACACTGAATAAGGGTACGATCACGATCCCGGATACCTGTTATAACGTGACCTATGAAAATAACATCGATACCGGAATTGCCAGGATCATCTTCACCGGAAGGCCGGAGATGGGTTATACCGGGAAACTGACGAAAACCTTCAGAATCACGCCATACACTATCGATGATGAATTCATCAACGTGTATTATCAGGCCGGTGGAACAGAAATGATCTGGCAGGAAAGTACCAATCCTTTGTTCAGCTATAATCAGGGCGGAGTAAGACCCGCTACCGTGGTGAAGCGGAGCTTGCAGACATTGGTCAGCGGAAAGGACTATACCATTTCCTATGGCAGCAACACTGCGGTAAAGGATACGTTGACCGGGAAGAACGATCCCACTGTCACGATCAAAGGCAAAGGCAATTTCTCGGGAACGATCACAAGGCGTTTCAGGATCGGAAAGAAAGATTTCAACGACACCACACTTACCGTGATCGCTTCGGATGTTACGTGGCAGGATAAGGCCGGAATCTGTAATCCTGCGGTAACGATTCTGGAAAATCTGACTGGAAAAGCGCTGAAGGCGGGGACGGATTATTACGCACCGAAGGATAAGGTGCATCCTTTTACGTATGAATTTGTTTCTGTACCTGCAACGGCAACAGTCTATAACTACATCAATAAAGTGAGAACAGTGGTGGATGCGGCTGAAACGGCGCCCGGTAAGCCTGTGCTTGCATCCTATATCCTGCCTGAAGGAGCCGTGATCAGGGTTAAGATCACGGGGAAAGGCCCCTATACGGAATCTGTGATCGCGTCGGATTTTAAATTCGTAAAACAAGCATTGAGCATTACGGACAGCGCGTTCAAGATCACGATCCCAAATATGCAGTGGACCGGAATGCCGATTGAGCTTACGAAAGATGATATAAGTGTCACATACAAAGTTAGCAAAACGGAAACGAAGACACTTGTATACGGAACGGATTATGAGATCGTGCCGGGTTCCTATATCAACAATGTGAACCGGGGTACGGCCAAGGTAACGATCAGGGGTCTTGACAACGGAACCGACCTGTATGGCGGGACAAAGCAGGTATCGTTTAAGATCGTACAGAGACGGATGAATTATGCGATCACCTATGATGCGTACGAAACGGGACTGATGCAGCGTTTGTGGAAGGACCTGAGCTATCAGAACCAGCAGAGCGCACTTGTTAAATACGGAACCATCATGAACTGGTATGCGGCAAATTACCGCATCACCGGTACGATGAAATCATCAGAGACGCCTTATGGCGGTAAAGTGACCGCAAATGCCTTTAAGGTTCAGAAATACGATCAGAATACGAAGAAATGGAGCAACGTTCCGGCCGTAGCTGTCCCGTTCAAGGGCTGGGCGATCAAACCGGGCGGTGATGTTGTCTTTACCGACAAAGGGGTCTTTAAACCCTCGTGGATGTGGCGCCTGATCTACGATGAGGACGTAACGCTATATGCAGTGTGGTAAAAGACGTGATATGATAAACAGGAAGCAGAAGATTATGATGAAGTGAGTCGGATAATCGAGGGGAATCAAAATGGCCAAGAATATCGTATACATCCAGGCAAATGAAAAGATCGCGCAGTCCTTCCGGGAGATGTTCTCCGAACGCGGGATCGAGCTGACCGTTGCCACATCCGGACAGGAAGCCCTGGAGATCATGGCCCGGCAGGACGTCGGTCTGCTTCTGGTCGACATCAATATTCCGGATATGCGTTTGAGCAAACTGGTGGAGATCTGTAGCCGTGATTTTCCGACGGTGATCATGAACGTCTGTGTGGATGTCTATAACTCGCTGCTGGTCACGAAGCTTGTTAACCGCCATGCGATTCACAAGATCTTTGTGGCGCCGTGGGATGTGCATGAAATGATCGGTGAGATCGAGGAATCGCTGGACGCGGCCGAGATCGCAAGAGAACAGGTCCTGCATGAAAAGAAGCTGATGCAGGAAAACGACGAGCTGCAGGGGACGCTCCATTCCCTGACGGAGGCCTTGAAACGCCAGCAGTACAGTTACAGCAAGATCCGCGTGATCACCGATCTGTTCTTCTCCTACATCCTGCAGACAGGCGGGGAAGACGAAGAGAACAAGGCTAAGACCGCGCAGTTGAAAAAGATATTTGATACGTACCTGAAGATGCAGATCACGGAATCCATAGAGATCGATAAGTTTGAGGATGTGATCCGCGCGGATATTGAAAAATTGACCGCAAATGCCCCGGGCTTCGGCCCTGATGCGGTCTCAAGCTGTCTGATCGAAGGGGTGCCGAAATTCAGGGCGGCGGATATCAGGTTCGCCCTGTGGCTGATCGTATACGCAACGCTAGCTTCGGCGGCGGACGGCTCGGGTGGTGATGCAAAGACGGTTTTCCGTGTGGACTCCGCGCTGCATTCTTCTTCGCTGGCCAACTTCATCTTAAAGGTCAGCGGCGGGGAAATAGAAAAGAACCCGTTCTTTGAACAGGTCCTCTCAGATGTACTTGATCTTCTGGCAACGGAGGTAAGGATCGATGCCAAAGAGCAGGAAGTTTTGTATGATATGACTTTTCCGATCAACAGGACGGCTTCATAGCCGTCCTGCTTTTTTGTTTTATTCAGGTGCTGCGGCATTCGGGTCCGCCGTGAGCGCGGCGCTTGCCGCATCCACGAAATCGTTGATCGTCATGCCGTCCGGAATGGCGAACAGCGGGATGCCGTTCATATAACTGTGTACGCAGTAAGGCGTGCTGGCATACGGATCGCCTGTCGCATCCGCGTAGATCACGCCGGGTGCGCAGTAGGGGCAGGTATCGGAAGCCCGAAGTCCCGTTGCCGTACAGATCGTTCCGACCATGTGCATATCGCAGGTGGAAGAGGGTACATTATCCACCGCAAAGATCTCCGAATGCGCGCTGCCGTCCACATCGCAGAGTCCGCCGACGGCGAGCTTGCCGGATTTTGAGCAGACGGTTGCGGAAGTGATGCCTTCCGGCTGTTCGAAGTTCTGATACTCGAGATTTTCATGGATCCTGCTCATGCAGGCACGCCACAGGCTCTTGGCGATATTCGTTTCCGATTTGCCCATGTGTACGTTATTGTCATAGCCGGCCCATGCGCCGCAGGTGTAGTAAGGCGTGAAACCGCAGAACCATACGTCCACATCTTTACTGGTCGTACCGGTCTTACCGGCAATGCCCATGTTTCCGAAATTAACTCTGCCGCCGGTACCTTTTGTAACAACATCGACCATCGCGCTGGTCAGCAGGTAAGCCGTTGTCTCCTTGATAACCTGTCTGGTCTGCGGGTGATTTTCCAGAAGGACGTTTCCGTCATGATCCAGGATCTTGGTATAGAAGACGGGCTTCGTATAAGTTCCGCCGTTTGCGATCGTCGCGTAAGCGGCTGTGATCTCAAGGTTTGTCACACCGTCCGTCACACCGCCGAGTGCGAGGGCCTGCGTGATATCAGAAGAGATCGAGCCGTCCCATTCCGTTCTGCGGTCGATCAGAGTGGTGAAGCCGAAGTTCTGCAGGTAGTCAAAGCCAAGCTGCGGGCCGATGTCCGTCAGCGTCTTGACCGCAACGATGTTTAAGGACTGCTCGATACCGTAGCGCACGGTACAGATGCCTTTATAGCCGGTGTCGTACCAGTTCGAAACGGGACGCCCGTTCGCATAGGAGAACGGTTCGTCGACCTGTGTGCTCGCAAGTGTGAATCCGGCAGAATCAAGCGCGGGGGCATAGGCAGCCAGTACCTTGAAGCAGGAACCCGGCTGGCGCTTCGTGTTGGTCGCACGGTTCAGCGTCAGGGAAGCAGCCTTGGTACCGCGGCCTCCGACGATAGCTTTAACCTCGCCGGTATGGTGATCGATCAGTGTGAGAGAAGCCTGCGGCTGCGGCGTGATCGATTTGGTCTCGGCCACAAAGGTGTAACCCGGCTCTTCGATGAAAGCCTTGTATTCGTCAATCTTTGCTTCCGCTTCCTCTTCACTGTCAAAGATCATATTGAAGGAAGGATCTTCTTCCTTGAAGTGCTTTTCGAATTTCTCCTTACTGAAGTTGACCAGATCGCCGTTGGCATCCTCATAGGTCAGCTCGCAGGTCAGCAGCCACTTGGTATTCTCGGGGTAGTTCTCCGGATTGGAAAATTCCTCGTCACAGATCCTCTGCAGTTCGCGGTCCTGCGTGGTGAAGATGCTTAAGCCGCCGCTGTAGAGCGCGTTGTATGCCTGCGTGTAACTGTAACCTTTGATCTCCTGGAGATCGCTCAATACCTGGTCTGTCAGCTCGTCGACAAAGTAGGTGTAGATCGTGTTCTTTTCCGTTTCCTCGTTGACGTTCTTGATACGGGAATACACATCGTCCGCAAGCGCTTCGTCAAATTCGGCTGCCGTGATGTAACCCTGATCGCGCATCTTGCGCAGAACTTCCTCACGGCGTCCGGCATTGTTATCCGGATGCGTGATCGGATTCCAGCGCGACGGGTTCTGCGTGATGGCAGCTATGACCGCCGATTCCGAAATGGTCAGTTCGCTGGCCGGCTTGCCGAAGTACCGGTTGGAAGCAGCCTGCACGCCAAGTGTTCCCTGCCCCAGGTTGATCGTGTTGAGGTAGTTCTCCAGGATCGTGTTTTTATCCATGTTCTTTTCGAGCTGGATCGCACAGTACTGCTCCTGGAATTTACGCTTGAATTTTTCGATCTTGCTCGATTCGCTCGTCCACGAAGTGAAGACGTTGTTCTTCAGCAGCTGCTGCGTGATCGTCGATGCACCCTGTGAGAGGTCACCGCTTAAAAGAGCGGTGATACCGGCACGCATGATACCCTGGATATCAATACCGTTGTGCGTATAGAAACGCTCATCCTCGATCGCGACAAACGCATGCTGCGTGTGCTCGGGAATTTTATCCAGCGTGACATAGATCCTGTTGGAATTCTCTGCGATCAGCTTGGTCAGCGTGTTGCCTTTATTGTCGTAGACCGTTGTGGAGAATCCGGCCGGTGACACGTCAACATTGGTGACGTCCGGCGCGGTATCGATGACGCCCATGAACAGGCCGATCCCGCCGCACAGTCCGACAACGCCGATCGCAACGGCACAGAAAACAACGATCTGAAAGATCACAACAGCAATGGATTTCCCCATTCTCGTCGAGGCGGAGTTTAATGTTCTCTGCCTCTGACGGATTCCGGCTCTTCCGTAATTCATACGATTTCTCCCTGTAAATTACCCTTATTGATCTCCCCCGTATGGCATAGCAAACATTCCTGCGATGCCATCCTTACAAGTATAACAGAAAATCATTCCGATTGCCATCACTGACTCATCTTTTAAGGTTGATTTCTGAAAAAGATTCCTTTATAGTAGGTTACATGGGCACTTATCAATGTCTGAAGGAAGGCGGCGTGGGCGAGATCAAGGAGAAGAAATCCAGATTCATCGCCACTCTGAGACCGGTAACAACGGAGGAAGAAGCGACCGCTTTTATTAATGAGACGAAAAAGAAATACTGGGACGCGAAACACAACTGTTCCGCATTCGTGATCGGACGCAACAGTGAGCTTACCAGATGCTCCGATGACGGGGAGCCTGCGGGAACCGCGGGACGCCCGATGTTAGAGGTGCTTACCGGTGCCGGTCTCACGGACGTGTGCGTTGTCGTCACGCGTTATTTTGGCGGCGTTCTGCTCGGAACCGGCGGCCTGATTCGTGCCTATCAGGCGGCAGTCAAAGAAGGACTGGCAAATGCAAAGATCGTAAAGCGCATGCCGGGAACCGTTTATTCGGTACAGGCGGATTACAGCAATGCCGGAAGGCTGCAGAATCTGTTCGGCAGGGAAGAAGTTATCGTCTCCGACAGCAGTTACGGCGCGGACGTGATTTTCACGATCGTGCTCCTTCCGGAAACAGAGGAAGCGACCTTAAAGAAGATTGCCGATGCGACGGACGGCGTTGCCGTTGTGAGCAAGCAGGGTGAGACTGAGGTGGAAGTGCCTGTCAGGACGCCCAAATAGTTTACATAATTACAATTTAGTTGACATAAAACCAGAATCAGTTAACATAATGCGCAATTAGTTAACGCAACACAGACAGTATATAGGTTTACATAATTCTCGCCCGACGCCGTGCAGTGCATGATGCGGGAGACAGGAGGTGCGGTATGCAGGAAGTACAAATGAATGAAATCCTCGAGCTGATCGAACAGAAGCAATATTCGCGCCTCAGGCAGGAACTGGCGGAATGGAACGAAGCCGATATCGCGGCGATCTTTGAGGAACTGCCGCGCGAAGAGCTGATCAAGATCTTCAGGATCCTGCCAAAGACCATGGCAGCTGATGTTTTTGCCTATCTGCCGATCGAGATGGAGCAGATGATCATCACCTCGCTGACCGACCGCGAGGCTGCCAACATCATCAACAACCTGATGGCCGATGATGCGACCGACCTGATGGAAGAGATGCCGGCTAGCGTTGTCAAGAATCTGATCGCAAACGCCAATGCGGAAACCAGGAGAGACATCAATCACCTGCTGCGCTATCCGGAAGATTCCGCCGGATCGATCATGACGGTCGAGTTTGTCGACCTCAAGGAAAACCTGACAGTGGCGCAGGCGATCGAGCGGATCCGCAAAACGGGTGTTGACAAGGAAACGATCAACATCTGCTACGTGCTCGATAAGGAGAGACATCTGATCGGTACCGTGGCATTGCGGTATCTTCTGCTTCATAACGAAGATGATATCATCGGCGACATCATGAACGACAACATCATTTCCTGCAACACCATGATGGACCAGGAAGAAGTTGCGATGATGTTCTCCAAATACGACTTTACGACGATGCCGGTCGTAGACAATGAGGACAGGCTTGTCGGGATCATCACCATCGATGACGTTGTCGACATCCTGCAGGAAGAGGCCACAGAGGATATCGAAAAAATGGCAGCTATTTTGCCTACAGACAGACCCTATATGAAGATGGGGATCTTTGAGACCTGGAAAAAGCGTATTCCCTGGCTGCTTCTGCTGATGATCTCCGCAACCGTTACGGGCGGGATCATTACGCATTATGAAAATGCTCTGAGCACCTATGTGGTATTAACATCGTTTATTCCGATGCTGATGGATACGGGCGGCAACGCCGGCGGACAGGCAAGCGTTACGATCATCCGTGGTCTGTCCCTAAATGAGATCGAATTCAAAGACATCTTCCGCATCATGTGGAAGGAATCCCGTGTGGCGCTTTTATGCGGACTGACGCTTGCGGTCGCGAACTTTGTCAAAATGATGCTGATCGAGCGTGTGAGCGTGCCGGTGGCACTGGTGGTATGCATTACGCTGGTGATCGCCGTGCTGTTTGCCAAACTGGTTGGCTGCACATTGCCGATGCTTGCGCAGAAGATCGGCTTTGACCCGGCCGTCATGGCTTCGCCGTTCATCACGACGATCGTGGATGCGCTTTCGCTGGTCATCTATTTCCAGGTAGCGACACATCTGCTGAATTTGCATACCTGATCCCTCCCCGTACAGGGAAAGGGGCCGGCCGCACAGATCAAGCGGCGCCGTCTCGCGGCGCCATGAAAATACAGAGGAGTATTATGATTCAGGAGAGAGAAGACATCAGAAATATCGCGATCATCGCCCATGTCGATCACGGCAAGACGACGCTCGTGGATGAACTGCTTAAGCAGAGCGGGGTGTTCCGCGCCAATCAGGAGGTCGCGGAGCGCGTCATGGATTCCAATGACATCGAGCGCGAACGCGGGATCACGATTCTTTCCAAGAATACGGCCGTAACCTATAAGAATACAAAGATCAATATTGTCGATACGCCGGGACATGCGGACTTTGGCGGCG
>JAGCXZ010000087.1 GCA_017961065.1 Lachnospiraceae bacterium | reverse complement strand
GGGAGGTCCGTGTCGGTCTTTACGATCAGGGACACGAACTGGTGGAGATCCTCCACGTAATCATTAAAATCATTGACATGAGCCAGATTCGGATGGTGTGACTGCCGGAACGAACGGCCGTGTCCCCTGTGATCGGGCGCATAGACGGCAAAGCCCTGCTCGATCATGTAGTAGATCACTTCCTGCAGCTTTACCGTGTTCTCCGACATGCCGTGGCTGACCACAACGGCAGCTTTGGCATTCGGGGTCTTATAGATCTCATAATAGATCCCTTCCCCCTGCGGGGCATCGGAAACCGGCATGATGCCGGATGTGCGGATACTTGCGAGTGTGGGTTCCACCGTGTTTCTCATTTCTTCTGCATAGTCTGTTGCCGGAATGATGCGCATGATCTGCCTCCTGCCCTGGGTAAAGGATAGTTGATACAGATAGTATAACATGTGTTGTGTGCATGCGGAAGATGTAAGAAAAGGAGCATACCATGGAACGCAGGGAATTTTATAAAAGCGCGATCAAGCTGACCATACCGATCGTGGTGCAGAATCTCCTGTCAGCCACGATCTCGTCAACCGACGTCGTGATGCTGAATTATGTAAACCAATCGGCGATATCCGCGGTTTCGCTCGCGGCGAATTATACCAGTATCCTGTTCATGTTCTTTTACGGCCTTGGGACCGGTGTTACCATGCTGGCCAGCCAGTACAACGGCAAAGGCGACCGGGAGGCCATTCATCTCGTGCAGGGTATCGCGCTGCGCCTGTCCGTGATCGTTTCCTTTCTCTTTGCGGTCGCGGCTTGTACGATCCCGGAACTCATGATGCAGGTGTTTACGGCGGATGAGGAGCTGATCGGGATCGGTGCTTCGTATCTTCGCGCGGTCGCGCTCAGCTATCTGTGCTGGGGCATCACCGAGATCTATATGGCTACGCTTCGAAGCGTGGAACGCGTGATGATCTGTACGGCGCTGAACCTGATCGCTTTTTTCTGCAACATCGGGCTGAATGCGGTCTTTATCTTCGGGCTGTTCGGCGTTCCGAAGCTCGGCGCGGTCGGCGTTGCGCTTGGTACCACGATCTCCAGGATGATCGTACTGATCGGCTGCATCATCGTTTCCGCAAGGAGCAGGGATGTTAAGCTGAAGGTTTCGTATATCTTTAAGAAGAATAAACTGCTGCTGCATGATTTTCTCCACATGGCGCTCCCGGCGCTTTTAAACGATATCAGCTGGGGCGTGGCGTTTTCCCTGTACTCCGCGATCATCGGGCATCTCGGGAACGACGCGGTGGCTGCTTATTCCTTCGTCAATATCGTCAGGAACTTCGGAACGGTGCTGTGCTTTGCCGTGGGCTCCGCTTCGGGTATCATCCTCGGTAACGTGATGGGAGAGGGCAAGATCGAAGAGGCAAAGAAAGATGCCAAATACCTGATGGTCATGACGATCGTATCCGCCCTGATCGGGTCCGGGATCATCTTCATCCTGATCCCGGTCATCCTGAATTTTGCGGATCTGACGCCGCAGGCCATGCATTATCTGAAATATATGATGCTGATCAATACCTATTACATCATCGGTGCCGCCGTGAACACCACGCTGATCGCCGGTGTGTTCCGTGCGGGCGGCGATTCGCGCTTCGGCATGATCTGCGATACGATCGATATGTGGGGATATGCCCTGCCGGTCGGTTTTCTGGCGGCATTTGTCTTCAAACTCCCCGTCATGTGGGTCTATGTGCTGCTGTGTACGGATGAATTTGTGAAATGGCCGTGGGTGCTGAAGAATTACTTCTCGGGCAAATGGGCCAAAAACATTACAAGAGATAATCTGTATGAAACGGAATGACAGAGATTCTTTCAACAGAAATCCCGCCTGCAAAAGCAGACGGGATTTTTTATTTGGTACCTGTATGACTTCCGGTCCTGCGGAGTGCTCCGTCATTTCGGAGCGCTTCGGTTTCCGGAGCGTTTCAGTCTTTTCAGTTTAATCTTCCGGAGCGTTCCTGAAGCACAGGTTCGTGATGATACCAAGGATCAGTGCGCAGGCAACGGAGGTGATGGTCACGGAACCGAAGGTCAGGACCATGCCGCCGATCCCGGCGATCAGGATCACCGAAACAACGAACAGGTTCTTGTTCTTGTTCAGATCCACGCCCTGGATCATCTTCAGGCCGGATACGGCGATGAAACCGTAAAGCGCAACGCATACGCCGCCCATTACGCAGGACGGGATCGTTGAGAGGAAAGTCACGAACGGAGCGACAAAGGATGCCACGATCGCAAGGATCGCCGTTGTCAGGATCGTTACGATGGAAGCGTTTCCGGAGATCGCAACGCAGCCTACGGACTCACCGTATGTGGTGTTCGGGCAGCCGCCGAAGAACGCGCCGACGATGGAACCTACGCCGTCACCGAGCAGTGTGCGGTGCAGACCGGGCTCCTCGAGCAGATCCTTCTCAATGATGGAGGACAGGTTCTTGTGATCGGCGATATGCTCGGCAAATACCACGAATGCAACGGGGATGTATGCCGCGGCAACCGTGCCGACATAGGCTGCATCGATCGAACCGAAGCCTTCGAATGCGGTCAGGAATGTAAATCTCGGGTAGAGCTGCATATCAGCGAATTTGTTAAAATCAATGACCATCAGTGCTTCATTGCCGGTGGAATTGCCGATCAGCGTGAAGACCGTCGCAACGATGTATCCGGCACAGATCCCGATGATGAAGGGGATCATGCGCATCATCTTCTTACCGAATACGGAGCAGATCATGGTAACAAAGAGTGTAACAAGTCCGCAAATGATGCAGACATAGGGGGAAGTCGGAACGCTTCCGGCCGAATTGGTCAGGTCGCCGATCGCATTGCCTGCAAGGGAAAGTCCGATGATGGCCACTGTGGGTCCGATCACGACTGCGGGCATAAGCTTTGAGATCCATGCAACACCGACTGTTTTTACGATCAGAGCGATCACAACATAAACAAGACCGGCAAAGCAGGCACCGAGGATCAATCCGACATAACCGACCGCCGTGGACGCAGCGCCGCCAAAGGCTGCGAACATGGAACCGATAAAGGCGAAGGATGAACCAAGGAATACCGGGCTCTTAAATTTGGTAAAGATAAGGTAAACAAGGGTGCCGACACCGGCGCCGAACAGTGCAGCGGACGGAGACATATCGTTGCCGATGATCGCGGGAACGGCGATCGTTGCGGCCAGGATTGCCAGCAGCTGCTGCAGAGCAAAGACAAGCGTCTGGGAGAATCTCGGCTTGTCACTAACCTGATAAATGAGTTTCATAGTCCCTCCTCTTAATAATGGTATTTGGGCAAAAAAAAATAGTTTGCGCCTATTTTTCTCACGAGAAAAATATACCATATCTTGTGGTGCCGTGTAAATATGAAAATATATTTAGTAGTGAACAAATTTCATTTGTCCGCTTTTTATTTTTCTTTGCATTTCGGGTGTTGACAGCCGGAAGCGTACGGTGTATATTAGGTGTACTAGAT